>NZ_RZSL01000885.1:0-1835 GCF_003997355.1 Mesorhizobium sp. M1E.F.Ca.ET.041.01.1.1
GCCGCCAAGCCTGCCGCAAAGGCAGCGGCAAAGCCCGCCGCCAAGGCGCCGATGAAAGCAGCAGCCGCCAAATCGACGGCAGCGGTGAAGAAGGCGGCGCCGGCAAAGAAGGCGCCTGCCAAGAAGTGATCGCGTAGCTTCGCTTGCGGGCCGCGATGGGTGAGGGCGGGTGCCGTCGAGGCGCCCCTCCCGCCGGCTCGGCGTGATAGCGAGCGGAGTCGGAACGCACGCTCCTCCTAAAGCTCTCGGAAATTTTGCCATCGGCAAAACTTCCGGGAGCTTTTTGTTGCGGTGACCAGTGCACATTGGCAGGATCGATCCGGCCGTCGGGCGAGGGGAACTGCGTCATGCCAGATTCGCAGCGGCTAGGATGCGAGACGAATGCTTCATGGCTTTGGCACTTATAGTTCGTCCGGCGAGCTAGGACGACGCGGAACCGGTGAGCCGCCTGATCGTGGCCGCTCTGCGTGAAACCAACGCCAGGGACTACTCGCCGGAAATCATCGCCCGCGTCGAGCGGAGCTTCAGCCCTTCGGCAATGCTGCAGCTCTTCAAGCAGCGTCAGGTATTGGTCGCCATCGTCGGCAACAGAATCGTGGGAACTGCGAGTCTGGATAGAGCGATGGTTCGATCCGTGTTTGTCGATCCTGGATTTCAACGGCGTGGCGTCGGCAGGCGGCTGATGCTGGAGATCGAGCAAACCGCGCGGGCAAATGGTGTGACGGTGCTGACAGTGCCTTCCTCGGTCACCGCGGAGCCATTCTATTCTAGGCTTGGCTTCCGACCGGTCCGGGACAGTTTCCACGGCGACGAACGAACCATCATCATGGAACGGTAGCAACGACAGGCATCCCGTCAACCAAAGCTTCTGTCAGGCTGGCGGCAGGTTTTGGCGACGCTGGCCGTTGCCCTCGGAAGCCCATACGGTCAACAGTGCGCGCAAACAACCAGGAACCTGATCATGCCGAAGCTGCTCTACGCCTCCGCCTCACCCTACAGCTCGAAGGTCCGCATGGCGGCCGCCTATGCCGGCATCGCCATCGACCTCGTCCCGGTCAAGACGGAGGACAAGCCGGCGGAGCTGATCTCGGCCAATCCGCTGGGCAAGATTCCGGTGCTGGTGCTGGAGGACGGCCGCACTATCCATGACAGCAGGGCGATCACCCAGCATCTCAACCGGCTGTCGAAGAACGCGCTGTTCCCGCGCAATCCCGACAAGCGGCTCGAGGCCGAAGTGCTGGAGGCGCTGGCCGACGGCATATGCGACTGCGCGCTGTCGATGGTCTATGAGCGGCGCACGCGTCCCGACACCATGGTCTATCAGCCCTGGCTCGACCGCCAGTGGGCGAAGATCACGACCGCGCTCGACCTTATCAACGCCAACCCGCCGAAGCTGCCGAAGAAGATCACCGCCGGCCAGATGGCGCTGCGCGCTGCCCTCGGCTATCTCGCGCTGCGCTTCGCCGGCCAATGGGAAAAGGGCCGCGGCCGGCTGGTCCGCTGGGCCGCGCGCTTCGACGAGAAGTTTCCGGAGCTGAAAGGCTGCGTGCCGGGGTGACGCACCCTTTTCCATAAGACGCATCTCTTTGCCCGCTAGACTAGAAGGGAAGGCCATCCACCGCTGTCCCATTCCGGGACGGTCCCGCTGGCACCCGTCTTGCACCGTGAGATATGCCGGTTGATCCCGGTCCCGATCGCGTTCCAGATCGGGTTGTAGGCTCGCCGGGCTTGAGGTTGTTGGGGACTCGCCCGGCGGGTTTACGGTCCAGTCGCGCCAGTCTCCGGTGGCGCGAGGTGATCCGGGCCGCAGTCAATGAACTGGCTTTGCCGAAAAG
>NZ_RZSL01000886.1:0-1834 GCF_003997355.1 Mesorhizobium sp. M1E.F.Ca.ET.041.01.1.1
GGCGTCGGCCGCACCGCTTTCGACCAGCGGCAGAGCCTGGATCGCCTTCACCGCCGAGCGCGGGAACACCGGGCGCGCCGTGTCGCCGATCTCCAGAACCGCCTTGCCGTCGGCATCGAAGACAGAAACAGCGCCGCGATGGGCGCTTTCGACCACCGCGCCGCGCAGAACCTCGACCAGAACCGGATTACTCATGGCTTCCCCGCAATGAAATGCGGGCCGCTTCTACCTGATCCGATCGAGGATGGAAACGTAATTGGCGACGGCAGCGCCACCCATGTTGAAGATGCCGCCCAGTTTAGCTCCCGGCACCTGGATGCCGCCGGCCTCGCCGGTCAATTGCATCGCGGTGAGCACATGCATCGACACGCCGGTGGCGCCGATCGGATGGCCCTTGGCCTTCAATCCGCCGGAAGGGTTGACCGGCAGCCGGCCGTCCTTGGCCGTCGTGCCGTCGAGCGCGAGCTTAGCGCCCTCGCCGGGCTTGGCCAGACCCATCGCCTCATATTCGATGAGCTCGGCAATGGTGAAGCAGTCATGCGTCTCGACGAAGGAAAGGTCGTCGAGCGTGACGCCAGCCTTCTTCAGCGCCTGCTCCCAGGCACGCTCGCAGCCTTCGAAGGCAAGGATGTCGCGCTTCGACATCGGCAGGAAATCCTGGACGTGCTCATTGGCGCGGAAGGTGACGGCGCGGCGCATTCTCAGCGCTGTCGCGGTGTCGGTGAGCACCAGCGCCGCGGCGCCGTCCGAGACCAGCGAGCAATCGGTGCGCTTCAGCGGACCGGCGACAAACGGGTTCTTCTCGCTTTCCTGGCGGCAGAACTCGTAGCCGAAATCCTTGCGCATCTGGGCATAGGGGTTGTCGACGCCGTTCTTGTGGTTCTTGGCGGCGATCATGGCAAGCGCGTCCGACTGGTCGCCATAGCGCTGGAAATAGGCATGCGCGATCTTGCCGAAGACACCGGCGAAACCCGCCGGCGTGTCGCCCTCCTCCGGCAGATAGGACGCCTTGAGCAGGTTCTTGCCGATCTCCGGACCGGGCGTGGTCGTCATCTGCTCGGCGCCGACCACCAGCACGATGCGGGCAGCGTTGGCATCGATGGCGCGGATGCCCTGCCTGACGGCGGCCGAGCCGGTGGCGCAGGCATTCTCGACGCGGGTCGCCGGCTTGAAGCGCAGCCGGTCATCAGCCTGCAGCACCAGGCTCGCGGTGAAATCCTGCGGGGAAAAGCCGGCGTTGAAATGGCCAAGCACGATCTCGTCGACGTCGTCGGGACCGATGCCGGCATGGTCGAGCGCGTCCACGGCGACCTTGGTTATCAGGCCCTCCAGCGTCTCTCCTTCGAGCTTGCCGAAGCGCGAATGCGCCCAGCCGACGATGCATGCGGTCATGGCAGCCTCCATTTGCCGCGAGCCTAGCACGTCCCGTCGCGGCCGGTTACTCAATATTGTTCAATAGTGAACTTTTTTCCAGTCCCATGGATGGGCCAGAGCGACACGATCGGTTGATCCCAGGTCGGAATTTTTTGTTGATTGATCCGTCAATAAAAAATAATCTCATGCCAAACGGACCCCCCAAATGCCGAAAATCGGAATGGAGCCACTGCGCCGCAAGGCGCTCATCGACGCGACGATCTCGGCGATCGGCGAGCGCGGCTCGCTGGACGTGACCATGTCGGAGATCGCCGGCCGCGCCGGCGTGTCGTCTGCGCTCGCGCATCACTATTTCGGCGCCAAGGACGAGCTGCTGTTCGCAACGATGCGGCACATCCTCGCCGAGCTGAATGCCGATACGAGGCGCGCGTTTCGTCCCGCCGCCACGCCGCGCCAGCGC
>NZ_RZSL01000887.1:0-1828 GCF_003997355.1 Mesorhizobium sp. M1E.F.Ca.ET.041.01.1.1
CAACAAAAAAGCGGAGCCAGAGCCCCGCTTCCTCGGTGTTGCGATGTGCCGCCGGTCCATCCGCGGTCGGCCATCGATCAACGACTACCCTTTTAACGCGGTTATACGACGGGAATGCGACAGCGTTACTGGCGCTCTCTCGACTTCGAAAATGCCGACCCTCCAATATGCGTTGTGTGAAGCGTTTCACATTCGGCGCCGGGGAAAAGTGCCTAGACACGACCGGCCTGCTGGCGATTTCGCCAATGGCTTCTGTCGCAGGCTTTTTCCCAACTGCCCGCCAGACCATCGGCGGGCATCTTTTTCCCTCATGCCCGCTCGATCCGGCACTGGTAGCAATTGTTTCGCGCCGAACGGATGTGGATGTAGGCGATGTCGTCGCGTTCGAACAAAGTCTCGGCGCGGGCTGCGATGTCGCCGGTCGCGATGACGGCGCCGCTGCCGTAGACGATGCGGTCGTCTTTGCCATAGCCGCGCACGATGTAGTCGCTGCTCTCGAGCATCTCGGGCAGCGCATCCGCCTCCGCGGCGCGCTCGCATTCCTGCGCATGCAGGAAGATCGGCCCCGTCTCGGCATAAGGCTGAAGCTCCGGGAAAGGCCGGTAGGCGAGGACGAGATAGCCTTGGCCGGCGGCGACATTCTTCATGCAATGCCGGCACGGCACGCCGTCGCCGTCGGAAATCCTTTGTTCGGGCATGCGGCCGTAGGCATCCGGCCCTCCCCGCTGCAAGGCGCGCACGGCTTCGGTCGGCAAGGCTTGGAACTGGATGCTCATGGCGAAATCTCCGGTGTCGTTGACCGGAAATTATGCCCGCGCGACGGCGCCTCCCACCCGATTCCTGCCAAGCGGACCGCGCGTTGCTCGGAGCGCAATATCGAAATATTGCGTTATCAGACTCGCCAGGCACGGCGCTCCGCGCCAAGATGATCGCAGAAGAAGGCTGTGGCGCGCGGGCGGCTGAGGTCTGGCGATGATCCGAGCATGATCACTGGAGGATGCCTGTGCGGCGCGGTCCGCTACGAGAGCCGCGCGGAGCCCATCACAGCGCGGCTGTGCTGGTGCCGCTTCTGCCAGTACATTGCGGCTGGCAACGCTGCGGTGAGCGTCTGCTTCCTGACAGCGCACATCAAGATCGCCGGCGAGATGCGCGATTACGAAAGCGAGGCCGACAGCGGCAACAGGATGCACCGGCGCTTCTGCCCAGCCTGCGGCGTGCATCTCTTTAGTGAAGCCGAATCGCGCCCGCATCTGATCTTCGTGCGCGCGGGCACACTCGACGATCCGCACGTGATCCGGCCCGCAGCGACGATCTGGACGAGCAAGGCGCCTCCCTGGGCCTGTATCGACACCGCGCTGCCGACCTTCGAGGGCCAGCCGCCGCCGGTGGCGTAGGGGCATCGACCCAGTCGACCGGTTCCTTGCTGCCCGGCTCCGCCCCGAACTATGGCCTCATCACACTCGCCGAGCGCTCGGCGAAAGTCATCGGATGCACGACCTCCTTCTTCTGCGCCACCGGCGTGAAGCCGAGTTTCTGGTAAAGCGGCAGTGCCGCCGGATGGTCGAGCGTGCAGGTCTGCACCGTGACGCGCCTCGGTCCGTACGCCCAGGCAGCCGAGATCGCGGCGCCCAGGAACCAGCGGCCGATGCCTTGGCCGTGCGCGTGCTCCATCATGCCGAAATAGGCGAGTTCCACTTCCTCCGGCAGATGCGGCTTTAGATCGAAGAAGCCGGCGGGGGAGCCGTCGAGGTAGAGCACCCTGATGTCGCGGTCTTCGCGATGCAGGCCGGCGGCCAGTTCCTCGTCGCTCAGCCTCAGCACATTGACC
>NZ_RZSL01000888.1:0-1824 GCF_003997355.1 Mesorhizobium sp. M1E.F.Ca.ET.041.01.1.1
ATCCCAGACAGCGCGCCAGTTCCTGACCGTTTCCGTCAGCGACGGCCCTCGCGCCGTGCCCATGTGCCAGGACTGCGCGTAGCCGCCGATCGTCAGCACCAGATCGATTTGCAGCATCAGCGCCATCAGTTCGGCTCGCCATGCAGGCGCGCATTCACGGCGCGGCGGCAGGTCGGCCCCCTTGGCGTCCTGGCCAGGGAAGCAGAAACCCATCGGCACGATGGCGAATTTTTCCGTGTCGTAGAACTCTTCGCTGGTGACGCCGAGCCAGCTTCTGAGACGATCTCCGGAGGCGTCGGTGAACGGCATGCCCGAGATGTGGACCTTGGTGCCCGGCGCCTGGCTGGCGAGCAGGATGCGAGCGCTCGACGATGGCCTCAGCACCGGGCGCGGCTCATGCGGCAAGGGCCGGCCGCGCGGATGCTCGACGCAGATGCGGCAGGCCCGCACCCTCGCCGTCAGGCTTTCCAGTTCTCCACTTGTGCTGTGCAGTTCGTCCAAAACGCGGGTCTCAGGCAGTAGCGCTCGGTCGGCTTGTCAGCGCCCCGTACCAACGCAATACGTTGGTGCAATCCTCCGGCACCTTGATGCGCGCCGGCTTCATAAAGTCGATGGCGATCATCCCGGTGATGTCGGCGACCGAATAGGCATCGCTGGCGGCGAATTCCCTGTCCGCCAGCTCGCGGTCGAGCAGATACAGGAATTCGATCGCCTTCGGCTTGTTGGCCTCGCCCCATTCGGGGATCTGCGGCACCTCCCATTCCTTCATCGCCGGATGGATGTGCCGGAAGGCGGCGGCGACGCAGCTCAAGAGGTTGAACTCCATGCGCCTTTGCCACATCTCGACCTTGGCCTTGCCGAGAGCGCCTTTGCCGAACAACGCGGGCTCGGGATGCAATTCCTCGAAGTAGCGGCAGATGGCGATGGATTCGGTGATGATGGTGCCGTCGTCGAGCTCGAGCACCGGCAGCCGCCGCAGTGGATTGCGCGACGCCACGGGCTGTTCGCGATGCTCCAGCGCGCCCATGTCGACAGGCACCAGCGGAACGGTCAATCCCTTCTCCGCCAGGAAGACCCGGACCCGTCTGGGGTTCGGCGCGCGGCCGCCATCGAACAGCTTCATTCCATTCTCCCGATCTCTCGCTCGATCATAGGTCGCGCTTCAATGCATGTCGCCCAAAAGTGCGTAGCGGTTTTGGGAGAACGACATGCATCAAACAGAGCATCGCCAGAACGTCATCACCAGAAACGGACAAGCTCGCGCAGCGCATCACCGAGCGAAGCCAACGTGCCGTGCCTCCTTTCGACCGGCCGGTCGTGGTGGCTGTCGCGCCAGTCCTGCGGCTCCTCGAAGGAGCCTGCCCAGATGCCGGCCTTGGCGGCGCGCGCAACGGCCTCCTCGGTTTCGAAGTCGCCGAAGGCGACGGCCCATCCGGCCTGCACCTGAGCACGGTTGAGGTCCGTGTCACCTGCCTTGCAGTCGCCGAGCAGCCGGCCGTATCGGTCGCGCTGCCAGCCGCTGCAGGAAACCGGCCTGCTGGCGATCAGCCGCACCAGCGATTGCCGCGCGAGCTTGCCGCAAGGGTAGTCGGCGGCGTCCTTGCGGCACGTCTGCGTGTATTCCGGAGCGTCGATGCCGCGCATGCGGATGCGCTCTGTTCCCAGCGTGATCGAATCGCCGTCATTGACGATGGCAGTGCCCTGCTCCTTGCGCGTCTCGAAACGGTCGAGCCGCGCCGCCACCAAAATGAACAGGCCAAGCAGAACCGCGGTCAGCCCATAATCCAGCAGCTTGCGCCAAAGGCTGCGCGGAGGCCGCGGAAC
>NZ_RZSL01000889.1:0-1820 GCF_003997355.1 Mesorhizobium sp. M1E.F.Ca.ET.041.01.1.1
GTGCGCTGGCGGCCGTTCCAGCTCGATCCGACCATTCCGCAAGGTGGCATGGATCGCCGCCAATACATGCTGGGCAAATTCGGCAGCGAGGAGCGTATCCGCCAGATCCATGCGCGCATCGAACCGCTCGGCGAAGCGGAAGGCATCCGTTTCGCTTTCGGCGCCATCAAGGTCGCGCCCAACACGCTGGACGCTCACCGCGTCATCCGCTGGGCGGGCGCCGCCGGTGAAGATGTGCAGAACCGGCTGGTACGCCGCCTCTTCCAACTGAATTTCGAGGAAGGCGCCAATCTCGGCGACCATGCCGTGCTGGTCGAAGCCGCCCGCAAGGCGGGCATGGACGCTTCCGTGGTCGAAACGCTGCTGCCGACGGATGCCGATGTCGACGCCGTCCGCAACGAGATCGCCACCGCATCGCGCATGGGCATCACCGGCGTGCCCTGTTTCCTGCTCGAGGGCAAATATGCCGTGATGGGCGCGCAGGACGCCGACACGCTTGCCGACGCCATCCGCCAGGTCGCCCAGGCCAAGGCGCGGGGCGAACTGGAAACGGCGATCTAGAGCGTCCAAAAGCTGAACCGCTCCAGGCCAGCCTATTTCACCGTCACCTTCGCCTTGCTGATGAAGAAGCCGTGGCCGCCGCTGCTCGTGCAGGTCAATCCCTTCTTCGACGACAGACACGTGAATGACCCCTTGCTCCAGCTGTTGCCATAGCCAAGCTTGGTCACGTCGCCGCAGCAGCCCTGCTCGCCCGGGTTCTTGATCAAGGTCGCCGCCCCCTTCGGCCCCAATATGACCGTCACGTAGCTCGGCTCGACACGCGAGCATGACAGCTCAGGCCCGCCATCCCGTGGCTGGTAGGTGCTGGTGCCGCCCTTCGGCGTATAGATGCAGCCGATATTGCCGGATGGCGTGTTGAATTCGATCTGGCCCTCGGCGCCGGCCGGAATGGTCTGGTTGCCGGCATGTGCCTGCGGCAGCCATGCGAAGGCCGCGAGCATCGCGACCGAAATCATCCGTATAGACATTGCTGGTCCCCCTCGATGCGAAGCAATCGCCGGGCAGATTCGACCGCTGAGGGGCAAAATTGTCAACGCTCACCGATCGGCCTGGCCCGGCATGTCCGCTTCAGCTGTGGCGCGGCGCCAACAAATACGAGTTCGCCACCAAGTTCATGCCCGGACATTTCGCGAGGCCTGGAAAGGGCGATTCAGGCGAGCCGGAAGAGACGGACAGTACCCGTTTTTGCGGCCTTGCGGCCATCGCTCAGTTGCGAACCCAGCCGGCCGGCATGTCATTTCCGTTCACAAAACCGTGTTTTTGCTTTCCCTAAGGTAAAGTCGGCACGACCTCGGACCGCTGCCCCCAACGCGCTGAAATAAAACGTAAAATCCGCGTCGGATGCGCCTGACCGGCGAGGCTCTTCTGTTGCCCTCGCGCCACGGCGGATAACCCTGTTCACATTCGGGGGCAGAAAATTAATGGAAAATGATCAATTGGTGTTACTGTGTGTAACAAAACAAGAAAGGTTTGGGCGGGATCGTGATTCGGGTCGGCAGACCGCGACGTACAGTACCGGCAGAACTACCCAGCGAGGCGGCAAAGCCCTCGCGCCTGACGCCGGTATCGTCGATGCGTACCTTCTGGGGGCTGATGCGAGCCTACTGGTTCTCCGACCGGTGGAAGGAAGCCTGGACCCTCACCCTCGTCATTGCGCTGCTCACCGCGCTCTCCAGCAAGGCTGGCGTATGGTTCGCCATGGCATCCGGCGAGCTGGTGAATTCGATCGCTTTCTTTCACGACGCCGCCAACACCAACCC
>NZ_RZSL01000088.1:0-16074 GCF_003997355.1 Mesorhizobium sp. M1E.F.Ca.ET.041.01.1.1
TGAGCTTCGCCAGCGTCTTGTCGGCATCCTCGATGACCAGGAAGGGCAGGGCGGCTTCTTTCAGGCCAGCTCCGACGAGGCTGCCGACACGGCCATAGCCGACCAGGATGGAATGGCCAGCAAGCGCGGTTCGCGGCGGCGCGCCATCCTCCTTCTCCCAAGCTGTCGCCACCGAAGCCAACTGACCGGGCTCGGTCGCCGGGCCGATAGACTTTGTTTCCTCGGGGGCCTTGCCGGCGCGCTTCTCCAGCCACGGCTTCATCCAGTCGACGAGGAGGAACATCAGCGGGTTGAGCAGGATCGACAGGATAGCGCCGGCAAGGATCAGGTCGCGGCCCTGTTCGGGCAACAGCTTCAGCCCGACGCCGAGCTCGGCCAGGATGAAGGAGAATTCACCGATCTGGGCGAGGCTGGCCGAAATCATCAGCGCCGTCGCGACCGGATAGCGGAAGGCGATGACGATGACGAAGGCGGCAAGCGATTTGCCGATGACGATGATGGCTAAAGTGGCCAGGATTGGCAGCCCGTTGCTGATCAGGCTGAGCGGGTCGAACAGCATGCCGACCGAGACGAAAAACAGCACGGAAAAGGCGTCGCGCAGCGGCAGCGATTCCTCGGCCGCGCGATGGCTGAGCTCGGATTCGCTCATGATCATGCCGGCGAAAAAGGCGCCGAGCGCCAGAGAGACGCCGAACAGTTTCGCCGCGCCGAAGGCGACGCCGAGCGCAATGGCCAGCACCGAGAGCCGGAATAGTTCGCGCGAGCCGGTATGCGCGACATAGTGCAGGATCCACGGGATAACCCGGCGGCCGACGACCAGCATGACGACGACGAAGGTGACGACCTTGGCCAGCGTCATGCCGACCACGCCCCATATGCCGTAGCTGGCGGGCAGCGAGAGCAGGCTCGAGTGGTCGTCGGCCTGCGGCTGGCCGCCCAGCACGCCGGCGAGCGCCGGCAAAAGCACCAGCGCCAGCACCATGGCCAGATCCTCGACGATCAGCCAGCCGACTGCAATGCGGCCGCGCTCGGTCTCGATCAGCCGCCGCTCCTGCATGGCGCGCAGCAGCACGACGGTCGAGGCGACGGACAGAGCGAGGCCGAAGACCAGACCGGCGCCCAAGGACCAGCCGAGCAGCCAGGCCAGCCCGGCGCCCAGCAGCGTGGCAAAAGCGATCTGCACGATGGCGCCAGGCACGGCAATCGCACGGACCGACAGAAGGTCCTTCAGCGAAAAATGCAGGCCGACGCCGAACATCAGCAGGATGACGCCGATCTCGGCGAGTTCGTTGGCGAGGCTGGCGTCGGCGACAAAGCCCGGCGTGTTCGGCCCGACGAGCACGCCGGCCACCAGATAGCCGACGAGCGGCGGGACGCGGAAACGGTTGGCCAGTGCTCCAAAGACGAAAGCAAACCCCAAACCGGCGACGATGGTGGCGATAAGGGGCGTGTCATGCGGCATTGTCTATGGAGCGCCTTTCAGAAATCGCGATGTCGGACAAGCGCCGCCCGAGGCCGTCGCCTTTCGCAATATGGTGGGCAGAGCGGCGGTCATGCAACCACCGCCGCTCTGAAATCGGCGCCATGGACACGCGCCGGACGAGAAAAGCCGCGCGCTGCCGTCATGGCCAGCCGCGCGGCATCCGCTCACGGCGTTCTAAGGTCTCGTGATGTCCGTCGCTCAAGCCGCCTGAAGCAGGCTCTCGATCTCGGAGATCGTGTGGTTCGTCAGCGTTTTCGGTATCTCCGCCTTCACCTTCTCGCTGACCTCCTTGTGCAGCTTCTGCCGCATCTCGCCCAACACCTGGGGCGGGGCGATCAGCACGATCTCGTCGAACTCGCCGCGGTGCGCAAGCTTGTAGAGCCGCCCCGCGATGTTGTCGGCGAAGCGTTCCTTGCCGAGGCGGTGCCAATCGGTGTCTTCAACCGCGCTGCGATGAACCGTGGGCCCGTCGCTGTAGCGGCCCGGCCTGTCGCTGCCCTGCTCACGGGTGGCAGGGTTCTCCTGCTCCATCTCCTGGACAACCTCCAGGTTCGGAAATTTGCTGTCACCTTCGTTGCGGAGGAAGAGCGCTTTTTCGCCGTCGGCCACGATGACCCAAAGACCACGTTTCAGATTGATGCTCATAGGGCGTTCCTCCTTGTTTCCCGGGGTGCCGACCGATCCTGGATCGGCCGGATGGATCCGCTAGCCAAACGTGCTGCGAAGCTTGATTGTTCCGGACTTATCGGGACGGCTCGTCCGCCGCCCGAAAGGCTCTTCAAACGGTGGGTTGGCGAGAGGCGCCTTTAATCTACTAAGTTAGTAGAATTTAGAAAAATCTATTTTGCCGCTCAAAGGCTTGGGCGCTAAAAATGCGACGGATCAAGGGGCGATGCCAACCGCTCCGTCCGCTCACAGCACCAGAGTAGAATTTTTTTCTCCCGCCTTTCGCGGTTGCGAAAAAGCGATTGCCTGCTTTGAAGGCATGCGCGAGTGCGTGCCTTCTGGTTTTCGGCGTGCTCGCATAAAACTGCCAGACTGTTATCGTATTTGCTTATCGCCATGTCGCCAGCCAACGCCAAGCTCAACACCTTCCCCGTCTTCGTGCGGGTCGACGGCGAAGCCGTGGCCATCGTCGGCAATGGCGAGGAGGCGCTTGCCAAGGCACGGCTGCTTGCTCAGTCGAGCGCGGCGCTGCGCATCATCGCCGCCGATGCCGATGCGGAGCTGCTTGCATTCATCTCATCCGTCGACGCTGTCCATGTCGATGCTGCCTATGATGTCGCCCATCTCGAAGGCGCGGCCCTGGTGTTTGCTGCCAGCGGCGACGAGGCGCTCGATCGCCGCGTCGCCGAGGATGCGCGCCGGCTGGGCATCCCGGTCAATGTCGTGGACCGCCCGGAGCTCTGCGATTTCTTCACGCCCGCGCTGGTCAACCGGGCGCCGGTCGCCATCGCCATCGGCACCGAGGGCGCCGGGCCGGTGCTCGCGCAGATGCTGCGCGCGCGCATCGACCGCATGCTGTCGCCGTCTCTCGGCCGGCTGGCGGCCTTGGCAGCCTCGTTCCGCGCCGCGGCCGAGCGGCTGCCGAAGGGCAATCGCCGCCGCCGCTTCTGGAGCGATTTCTTCGCCGGCGCTCCGGCCAGGGCGGTCGAAGCCGGAGAGTTCGCCAGGGCGCATGATGCCGCGCTCGATCTTCTGGCTTCGAACGCGTTGGCGGCAGGCCATATCGCGCTGGTCGGCGCTGGTCCGGGCGCTGAAGACCTTTTGACGCTGCGCGCTCACCGCCTGCTGATGGAAGCCGACGCGATCGTCTATGACGCGCTGGTGCCGGAGGCGATCGTCGCCATGGGCCGCCGCGATGCCGAGCGCCTGCCCGTCGGCAAGCGCAAGGGCTGCCATTCCAAGAGCCAGGAAGAGATCAACGCGCTGCTTATCGAGCTTGGCCGCGCCGGCAAGCGCGTGGTGCGGCTGAAGTCCGGCGATCCGCTGGTGTTCGGCCGGGCTGGCGAGGAGATGGCCGCGCTTCGCGAGGCCGGTGTCGCCTATGAGGTGGTCCCGGGCGTCACCGCGGCCTTCGCCGCCGCCGCCGATTTCGAGCTGCCGCTGACGCTGCGCGGCGTGACCTCCTCGATGGTCTTCACCACCGGCCACGACCTCAAGGGCAACTCGCTGCCCGATTGGGCGAAGCTCGCCATCTCCGGCGCGACCGTCGCCGTCTATATGGGCCGCTCGGTGGCGGCCGAGGTCGCCGGCCGGCTGATCGAGGCCGGGCTGTCGCCGGATACCGCCGTCGCAGTCGTCGAGAATGCCAGCCTGGGCAACCGCCGCCGCTTCCATGGCACGCTCGCCGACCTGCCGTCGCTGGAAGCGCGCGCCGACCTCACCGGCCCGGTCATGACGATCATCGGCGACGCGGTTGCCGGCGCCAATTTCGAACGGTCCGAGCCGCTCGCGGCACACAAGCACGAAGACACAGGGCATGAAGAAGCCGCCAGCACGGTGGCCGAAGGAGTACGGGAATGAAGGTTCTGACCGCGAACAGGCTCTCCGACGGTATCGCCGTGTGGTACGCCGATGGCGGCTGGTCGGAGGCCGTCGGCCATGCCGATATCGCCCATGACAAGGTGGCTGAGGACCGGCTGGAAGCGATCGGCGCCGCCGCCGCCGCCAACAATGAAGTGGTCGACGTCAACCTGATCGACGTGACCGTGATCAACGGTGTGGTCGAGCCGGTGCGGCTGCGCGAGAAGATCCGCGCCGCAGGCCCCACCATCCGCACCGATATCGGCAAGCAGGCAAACCCGGAAGCGGCGCGGGCGGCATAGGTTTTGAGCATGATCCCGAAAAGTGGGACCCGGTTTTCGGAGAAGATCATGCTCCAACAAAGAATTGAAAAGCGGGCGGACGCGCCCTGAAAGACGAAGCATGTACCGTTACGACGAGTTCGACCAAGATTTCGTAGAGGCCCGGGTCGCCGAGTTCAGCGACCAGGTGCAGCGCCGGCTTGCCGGCGAGATCACCGAGGACCAGTTCCGGCCGCTCAGGCTGATGAACGGCGTCTATCTGCAATTGCATGCCTATATGCTGCGCATCGCCGTGCCCTACGGCACGCTGAACAGCAGGCAATTGCGCATGCTCGGCCATATCGCGCGCAAATACGACAAGGGCTATGGCCACTTCACCACGCGCCAGAACATCCAGTTCAACTGGCCGGCGCTGTCCGACATTCCGGCGATCCTCGCCGACCTGGCGAGCGTCGAGATGCACGCCATCCAGACCAGCGGGAACTGCATCCGCAACGTCACCGCTGACCATTTCGCCGGAGCCGCCGCTGACGAGGTCGCCGACCCGCGCCCCTATGCGGAAATCCTGCGCCAGTGGTCGTCGGTGCATCCGGAATTCTCGTTCCTGCCGCGCAAGTTCAAGATCGCGGTGACCGGCGCCGAACGCGACCGCGCCGCCATCCAGACGCATGACATCGGTCTGCATCTCAAGAAGAACGCGGCCGGCGAGCTTGGCTTTGCCGTCTATGTCGGCGGCGGCCAGGGCCGCACGCCGATGGTGGCCAGGAAGATCCGCGACTTCCTGCCGGAAGCCGATCTTCTGTCCTACTGCACGGCGATCCTGCGTGTTTACAACCTCTATGGCCGCCGCGACAACAAGTACAAGGCGCGCATCAAGATCCTGGTCCACGAGACCGGCGTCGAGGAAATCACGCGCCAGATCGAGGCCGAATGGCAGGAGCTGAAGGACGCCGAGCTGAAGCTGCCGGAAGCCGACATCCAGGCGATCAACGCCTATTTCGCGCCGCCGGCGCTGGCGGACCGGCCGGAAGGCGATGCCGCCATGAAGCAGGCCCGGCTCGATTCCAGGAGTTTCTCGGAGTGGCTCGACCAGAACGTCGTGACCCATCGCCATCCCGACTATGCAGCGGTGACCATCTCGCTCAAGGGCATCGGCGAGGTGCCCGGCGACGCGACCGACAGCCAGATGGAAGCGGTCGCCGACATCGCCGAGAAATACGCTTTCGATGAGCTGCGCGTCAGCCACGAGCAGAACCTGATCCTGCCGCATGTGGCGCGCGCCGACCTCAAGGCGGTCTATGACGCGCTGGTCGAGATCGGCCTGGCGACGGCCAATTCCAACCTGATCAGCGACATCATCTCCTGCCCCGGCCTCGACTACTGCGCGCTGGCCACGGCGCGCTCCATCCCGGTGGCGCAGGAAATCTCGCGCCGCTTCGCCTCGCTTGAGCGGCAGCGCGAGATCGGCGAACTGAAGCTGAAGATCTCCGGCTGCATCAATGCCTGCGGCCATCACCATGTCGGCCATATCGGCATTCTCGGCGTCGAGAAGAAGGGGTCCGAACTCTACCAGGTGACGCTTGGCGGCTCGGCCGACGAGAACACGTCCGTGGGCGAGATCATCGGCCGCGGCTTCTCCTCGGAAGAGATCACCGATGCCATCGAGCAGATCGTCGAAACCTATCTCGGCCTTCGGCTCAATCCTGATGAACGTTTTATCGACGCTTACCGCCGTGTCGGTCCCGCGCCGTTCAAGGAGGCGCTCTATGCTGGCGAAACCAAGGCCGCTTGACCGGACCGGCGGCGTCGAGGCCGGCATTGCCGCTGAAGCGGCGGGGCTCGACGCGTTGCTCGGCCATCTGAAGCCGATCGAGATCATCGAGCGGTCGGCGCGCGAATTCTTCCGCGGCGAGGTCGCCGCCGTGTCGTCCTTCGGGGCGGATTCGGCGGTGCTGCTCCACATGATCGCCAAGGTCGACCGCTCGCTGCCGGTGATCTTCCTCGACACCGGCAAGCATTTCGAGGAAACGCTGGGCTACCGCGACGCCCTGATCGCCGATTTCGGCCTGACCGATGTCAGGGTGATCAAGCCGGACGAAGCGGCGCTCGAACGCATCGACCCGACCGGCAGGCTGCACGAGACCGACACCGATTCCTGCTGCAACGTGCGCAAGGTCGAGCCGCTGGCGCGCGGCGTCGAGCCGTTCCGCGCGTGGTTCACCGGGCGCAAGCGTTTCCAGGCGTCGACGCGGGCGGCTCTGCCCGTCTTCGAGGCGGTCGGCTCGCGCATCCGCATCAATCCGCTCGCGCATTGGACGACGTCGGACCAGGCTGACTACATGCGCGCGCATGCGCTGCGCGAAAATCCGCTGGTCGCCTACGGCTATCTCTCGATCGGCTGCTTCCCCTGCACGCAACCGGTACAGCCTGGCGAGGATGCGCGTAGCGGCCGCTGGGCAGGGCACGCCAAGACCGAGTGCGGCATCCATTTGTCGGGGCTGGAGAAGTCGCTGACCGACGCATCACTTTAGGGTATATCGCTATTCGCGTGATGTCGGCTCCCAAAGTCACGGCTGCTGGCCGTCTGCCGGCTCGCTTGGGACTCTTTGGACTTTAGGATTTTTGATGACTGAATCGACGACACCAGGGACTCGCCTCTGGACCCCAAAGGGTTTTCGCGAGGACGACTGGACCCACGCCGAAAGCGCCGAGGCGCTTGCCGGAAATGGCCGCTTCATCCTGCCGCTGCAGGCCTTCCTCGGGCTCGATGATGAAGTCCGCAAGTCGGCCAGGGAGCGCATCGGGGTGCTGCTGCAGCCCGGCGACGAACTCGACAAGATCGTCGGCCTGCTCGACCAGCTTTCGCTGGTGGCGCTGGCCTTTCCGGCGTTCAACGATGGCCGCTCCTTCTCCAAGGGCGAGCTGCTGCGCGCCCGGCATCATTTCACCGGCGCGGTCCGCGCCACCGGCCAGGTGCTGGTCGACCAACTGCCGCATATGCTGAGGCTCGGCTTCGACGAATTCGAGGTCTCCAACCCGGTGCTGCTGAAGCGGCTGGAGGAAGGGCGCACCGGCGGCCTGCCGGTCTACTACCAGCCGGCCGTGGAGCCGGAAGCCAAGGACCCCAAATATTCCTGGCGGCGCAAGCGACCGGACTGACGCTGCGGCATCTTTACAAGACCAACGACCGGGTCTTCTCTCCAGGAACGGACGGAAATATCCGCCGGGGAGGACACCATGCGTTACGACTATGTCATCGCCGGCGGCGGCTCCGCCGGCTCGACGCTTGCCGCCAGGCTTTCCGAAGACCCATCGAAGAAGGTTTGCCTGCTGGAAGCAGGAGGCGACGGCAAGGATCTGCTGATCCGCGCGCCGGCCGGCATCATCGCGCTGCTGCCGGGCCGGCCGAAGATCAACAACTGGGGTTTCGAGACGGTGCCGCAGGAAGGGCTGGGCGGCCGCAGGGGCTACCAGCCGCGCGGCAAGGCATTGGGCGGTTCCAGCGCCATCAACGCCATGCTCTACACGCGGGGCAACCGCCGCGACTATGACGAATGGGCCGACCTCGGCTGCGACGGCTGGTCGTGGGACGAGGTGCTGCCTTACTTCCGGCGCGCCGAGGGCAACCAGCGCGGCACTGATGCGCTGCATGGCGGCGACGGGCCGCTCCGGGTGGCGGAGCAGCAGGAGCCGCGCCCGATCGCAAAAGCCTTTGTCGAGGCTTGCGGAGAAAACCAGATCAGGCGCAACGAGGACTTCAACGGGCCGGAGCAGGAAGGGGCGGGGCTCTACCAAGTCACGCAGTTCTGGGGTGAGCGTCGCAATGGCGAGCGCTGCTCTGCAGCCGCCGCCTATCTGCATCCGGCGTTCGGAAGGCCGAATCTCACCGTCGTCACCGGCGCGCATGCGACAGGCGTCTGGCTCGACGGCAAGCGCGCCAAGGGCGTGCGGTATCGCATCGGCAGAGGCGAAGCGGTAGCGGAAGCGCGACGCGAGGTCATCCTTTGCGGCGGGGCGTTCGGCTCGCCGCAACTGCTTCTTCTGTCGGGCATCGGTCCGGCGGTTGAACTCGCGGCGCACGGCATCCCGCTCGTCCACGAATTGCCTGGCGTCGGCAGGAACCTGCAGGACCATCTCGACTTCATCCTGGCCTGGAAGTCGCGGGAGACGGATTTGATGGGCATCGGCCTCACCGGCATGCCGGGCCTGATCAAGCATATGCTGCGCTGGCGCAAGGATGGCACCGGCATGATTGCCACGCCCTATGCGGAAGCCGGCGCCTTCCTCAAATCCGATCCGGCCATCGAGCGTCCCGATCTGCAATTGCATTTCTGCATCGCCATCGTCGACGACCATGGCCGCAAGCTGCATATGGGCTATGGCTTTTCCTGCCATGTCTGCGTGCTTCGACCGTATTCGCGCGGGGAGGTGGGGCTGATGAGCGCGGATCCGCTGGCGCCGCCGCGCATCGACCCGCGCTTCCTCCAGGACGAGCGCGATGCCGACCTTCTGCTCAAAGGTGTTCGGATGACGCGCGCCATATTGGAGGCGCCGGCGCTGGCGAAGTATCGCAAGAAGGAGATCTATACGGCCGGCGCCGCCAGCGATGCCGAGCTGATGGCGCATATCAGGGCGCGCGCCGATACGATCTATCACCCCGCCGGCACCTGCAAGATGGGCGTCGACGACATGGCCGTGGTCGACCCGATGCTCAGGGTTCGCGGGCTGGAAGGGCTGCGTGTGGTCGATGCCTCGGTGATGCCGACCCTGGTCGGCGGTAACACCAACGCGCCCACGATCATGATCGCGGAGAAGGCCGCGGACATGATCCGCGCGGCCGCCTGATCGCGGCCTCTTGGTCAGACCAGGGTGATCGATTTTCCCTCAGCCTGGCCAGCATTGCCGGCTTGCTGACAGGATCGAGTCTATCTGGTCAGACCACTTATGCGATTTGCACTTCCCCTTACGTCGTCTTGACCTTAGGATAGGGTTATTATTTCGCACCCCGAAATAAATAGCCAGCAAAGGGAGGAACCGGCATGGCAGGCAAAAGGATTTTGATGCTCGTTGGCGAGTTCAGCGAGGAATATGAGATTTTCGTCTTTGAGCAGGCCATGCATGCGGTCGGCCACACCGTCCATGTCGTGTGCCCCGACAAGAAGGCCGGCGACGTGCTCAAGACCTCATTGCACGACTTCGAGGGCCATCAGACCTATACCGAAAAGCTCGGTCACGACTACATCCTCAACAAGACCTTCGCCGAGGTGAATCCGGCTGACTACGACGCCGTCTACGCCGCCGGCGGGCGCGGTCCGGAGTACATTCGCATCGACAAGCGCGTGCAGGCGCTGGTCAGGCACTTCCATGAGACCGGCAAACCGATCTTCACCATTTGCCACGGCGTCCAGATCCTGATCGCTGTCGATGGCGTCGTGCGCGGCAGGCAAGTAGCGGCGCTGCATTATTGCGAGCCCGAAGTGACGCTCGCCGGCGGCACCTATGTCGACGTTGCGCCGACCGGCGCGCATGTCGACGGCAATCTGGTGTCGGCCAAGGGATGGCCCGGGCTTGCCGCTTTCATGCGGGAATGCCTGAAGGTGCTCGGCACCGAAATCCGTCATGGTGAAGCGCTTATGCGCGACGAGCGCAGGGCAGCCTGACGCCTTCCGCGCCTCGCCCCGCTAGCTTCCCATGTAGGCGAGTTTCATAGGGCGGCAGGCTATGGATGCCGTTCGCCGCCCACTTCGCCCCCTTCTGCCTCGTCGAGGCGGTCGAGCAGGTCCGTGAGCCGCTTTGGCACTTCTTTTTCCAGGCGAAATGCCGGCAGCGTGCGCAGGAAGCGTTTCGTCGCTTCGGTGCCGACGCGCCGCCTTATATCGGCGGCAAGTTTGGCGCGCCTATTGCTGTCGTTGCCGTTCATGTCCCAAAATCCTGTGTCGACTTCGAAACTCCCGCGCCCGGCAATGGTTCCCGCATCGACCCTTGCAGGCAAGCAAAGCCGTTCGGTACGGTAAAGTTTGAATTAATCTGGAACGACCGGGAGATGGCGCCGCCGGGGCTTGCCCCTTGATTTTTGGCCTTCAAACCTCGATATCGGGCGCAAATCCAAACCAATCCGAATGACGGGAAACGGCGATGAGCGACCAGGCAAAAGACGAACGCGCGCCCGAGGAAATCGAAGCCACCCAGGCTTCCGGCGCCCAGGCTTCCGGCGAACGCGCGGAAGGCGGCGTCGACGGCGACTACGAAGCGCTTGTGCGGCTGCTGAAGGAAAACGAGGAACTGAAGGACCGCGCGCTTCGCATAGCTGCCGAAATGGAGAATTTGCGTCGCCGCACCGCGCGCGACGTGCATGACGCGCGCGCTTACGCGGTGGCCAACTTCGCCCGCGACATGCTGTCGGTGTCAGACAATCTGCGCCGCGCGCTGGATGCCATCCCGGCCGAGGCCAAGGCCTCCGGCGATGCCGGCTTCAAGGCGCTCATCGAGGGCGTCGACCTCACCGAGCGCGCAATGCTGTCGGCGCTCGAGCGGCACGGCGTGAAGAAGCTCGCGCCCGAAGGCGAGAAGTTCGACCCCAACTTCCATCAGGCGATGTTCGAGGTGCCCAACACAGACGTTCCGGCCGGCACCGTCGTCCAGGTCGTGCAACCCGGCTATTCGATCGGCGATCGCGTGCTGAGGCCAGCGATGGTCGGCGTTTCCAAGGGTGGCCCAAAGGCGGCCGCCGAGGCGCCGGTCGAACCGGGCCCGGTGAACGAGCAGGCCGAGAAGGATGCTTGATAGCGAATAGCGAGTAGCGAATAGCGAATAGCGAAGCTGGCTACCAACCGCACAGCTTCGTGGTATTCACTACTACTCGCTATTCGCTACTCACTATTCGCTCACCCATGAATCCCATCGAACTGCTCGACTATGCCGGCGTTGCCGTCTTCGCGGCGACCGGCGCGCTCGCCGCGTCGCGCAAAGAGCTCGACATCATCGGCTTCCTGTTCCTGGCCAGCGTCACCGGCATCGGCGGCGGGACGCTGCGCGACGTCATCCTGAACCTGCCGGTGTTCTGGGTCGCCAACAGCGGTTATGTCCTGATTTGCGCCGTCGTGGCGGTGCTCGTTTTCTTCAGCGCCTATCGCGTCGAATCCCGCTACAAGCTCTTGCTCTGGCTCGATGCCATCGGACTGGCCGCCTTCGCGGTGATGGGAGCCGCAAAGGGTCTGGCGATCACCGGCTCGCCGGTCGTGTCCGTCATCACCGGGGTGCTCACCGCGACCTTTGGCGGCATATTGCGCGACCTGCTCGCCGGCGAGCCTTCCGTGCTGCTGAGACCCGAGATCTATGTCACGGCGGCGCTTGCCGGGGCAGCGCTCTTCACGCTCTGCGACCTGGTCGGCATGCCGGCGCTGCCATCCAGCCTGCTCGGCTTCGCAGCCGCCTTCCTGGTGCGCGGCGGGGCACTCAAATTCGGCTGGTCGTTTCCGGCCTACAAGAGCCGGCCTGGGCGAAGGCCGGAAGATATTCCGTGAGTCAGTAGTCAGTAGTGAGTAGTCAGTAGTGACAGGCGCGCCAGCGTGGTGTCCACCACTACTCACTACTCACTACTCACTACTGACTACTCACGCCGCGAAGCGCTGGCCCTCACCGCCATAGTAGTTGACGTAGCGGGCGCCGATCTCCTTGACCGGCATGACGACGAAAACGTCGACCGTCGAGAATTCATGGTCGATGACGCAGCCATCGCCGATGCGGGCGCCGACGCGCAGATAGCCCTTGACCAGCGGCGGCATCGCGGCGATCGCGGCCTTGGCGTTCACCGCCTCGATCGGCATCAGGTCCATGGAGCAGTAACGGCTGGCCACCGCCCGCACATCCCAGGCCTGATCGGTGCGGCAATGATGGGCGAGATAGGTGAGCGCCTCGGCATGCGCCGCCGGCACGATGCCATGGAAGGAGGCACAGCCGGTCATCACGCCGATGCCGTAGTGGTTGATGTAGGCCCAGATGCCTTGCCAGAGCGCCTCGATGGTGCGCTTGGACCGATATTCCGGAAGCACGCAGGAACGGCCGAGCTCAAGGAAGCGCTGGCCCGGATGGCGCGCGACCAGCTTGGTCAGCTCGAACTCGCCCTCGGAATAGAAGCCGCCGGCGGCCGTGGCGATCTCCTGCCGCAAAAGGCGGTAGGTGCCGACGATACGGCGGTGCTCGGGGCCGGGAAGCGACGTGTCGAGAACCAGGAGATGGTCGCAAAGCGGGTCGAAACGATCGGCGTCGCGCCGGCTCTGCGCCTGGAACAGATCCTTCCTCGCGCCAAGCTCGTCATAGAATACCCGGTAGCGCACTTCCTGGGCGGCGGCGATCTCGGCCTCGTTGCGGGCGAGCCGCACCTCGAGGTTGCCGATACGGCCCAGCGGAGCGCCGCTTGCGACAGCATCGGCGGTACGCGCGCCGAGCAGGGCGCTGGCGTTCGGCCGAGTATCGCATTCAGGCATGACTGTATGCACGAATGATTCTCCTTCGAGCCATCCCTCTTGGCACGGGGATACGGTGTAGGTGCAACAGGATTGTGACAGTACCGTGATATGGCGGGGCCGGCAATACTTCGTCGGCTGGGCAATACCCTCAACCGGCTACCTTATGGATACGAAAGCCAAGCAATCCAAGGCCTTCGAGAAGCCTTAAAAAAATCGTTACGCCGCAACCTGGCCCTCGACGGCCTGGACGAGCGCATCGGGGTCGAGGGGCTTGGTGACGAAGCCGCTGGCGCCGTGGGCCAGCACGCTGTGGCGGGTCTTTTCCTGGCTGTCGGCGGAAAGAACCATGATCGGGATCGGCGGCACGGCCATTGCCTCCTCATGGCGGCGGATGGCGGCGATCGCGTCCAGACCGTCCATCACCGGCATGTGCAGGTCCATCAGAACCACGTCGAAGCGGTGCTTGAGACCGGCGTCGGTGACGGCTTCGACCGCGGCCTTGCCGTTGCCGACGATCTTGACGCGATGTCCGGCCTTGAGCAGCGTGGCGCGGGCGAGCATTGCGTTGATGTCATTATCCTCTGCGATCAGCACGGACAGGCTCTGGTCACGACGGCGGACGGACGTGGCGCCGCGCGGCTCCGGATGCGGCTCGGCGGGCGCGGGCACATGGCTGGTCAACAGCACGCGCAGCAGTGTTTCGCCGCGCACCGGCCGGGCGAGGAACGTCGCGTAACCGCTGGCGCGGAATTCGCCAAGCATGCCGCGATCGGTAGGCGCAATCAGGGTGATGGCTTCGCAATCGGTAAAACCGCTCTGGCGCAGGCGCTTGAGCAGGCGACCGTCGCTGTTTTCGAGCGCGGCGTCGACCAGAAGCACGTTGCAGCTTGCGGCGAATGAGGCGGCCTGCTCCGGCGTCGCGGCGATCTCGACGGCGCCGCCATGGGCGCGGATTGTGCGGGCGATGGCATCGGCCTCGACGGCGTTCTTCGATACGATGACCGCGCGCCGGTCCGAGAGGATGCTCTGGCGATATTGCGGCGGCTCCGTTGCCGCGGTCGCAGGGATATCGAAGACGAATTCGGACCCTTCGCCGAGCCGGCTCGAAACCGAAACCGTGCCGCCCATGGCGTTCACCAGCCGCTTGGAGATGGCAAGGCCGAGACCCGCGCCGCCATGCACCCGGGTCGAAGTGCCGTCGGATTGCTCGAACTCCTCGAAGATGCGCTCCATGTCCTCTTCGCGCAGCCCCGGGCCGGTGTCGGCGATGGTGAAGCAGATGCGGTCCGTGCTCTCGGTGCGGGCGCGCGCGACGGTGAGCAGCACGCCGCCGGCATCGGTGAACTTGACGGCATTGCCGATGAGGTTGAGCAACACCTGGCGCACGCGGCCGGGATCGGCGGTGATCATCTGCGGCACGTCGGGCTCGACATGACAGCCGAGGCCGATGTTCTTGGAGAATGCCTTCGCCGCCATGAGCTCGATGATGTTGTCGGCGATCTCGCGCAGCGACGTCGGCTGCGGCTCGGGGTCGAAGCGGCCGGCCTCGATCTTGGAATAGTCGAGCAGGTCCTCGATCAGGGCGAGCAGCGCGCTCGCCGATGTCGAGACGGCGCCGACATAGGTACGCTGCTCCGGCGAAAGGTCGGTATCGGCAAGCAGCTTCGCCATTCCCATGATGCCGTTCATCGGGGTGCGGATCTCGTGGCTGACGGTGGCGAGGAAGCGCGACTTGGCCTGGCTCGCATATTCGGCCCGCTCGCGGGCAGTGATCAGCGACGATTCAGCGCGCTTGCGGGCCGTGATGTCGCGGGCGATCGCGCGATGCGAGACAGCACCCGTATCCCTGTCGCGCACCGACAGCTCGATCCATGAGAACCAGCGCGGCCCGTTCGGCGTGCGGATGGCGACATCGGTGGAGCTCAGGCACTCGTGGTCCGAGAAGGCGGCATCGGGCACGATGCCGACGTCAATGCCGAGCTCGGACAGCGTCTTGCCGGCAAGATTGCGCTGGTCGACGTCGACTAGGGAGGCAAAGACCTTGTTGGCGTAGACGATATGGCCGTCGCGGTCGCGATGGACGACGAGATCGCCTAGCGCGTCGATCAGGCCGCGAAAGCGCTCCTCGCTCTCCTGCATCTCCCACATTCGGTCGGCGAGCGTCTCGATCTCGGCGCGGCTGCGGGCGGCGGTCTCGTCGAGAAGAGCCGCGGTGCGGCGCTCGATCTTCCTGTTGCGCAGATGCATGGCGAGCCCGCCGAGACCCGTCACAAGGAGGCCAATGGTGATGAAGGTCGGCGCGCCGGTGAGATGCGCCAGCCCGGCCAGCACGCCGATGGCGACAATCGTCAGGAAGGGTAGGCCTTCGCGGCTGGCCGGCGGCAGTTCGGGAGCCAGCGGCGGCGGCGCGGCAAGCATCCGCCGCGGCGGCGCCTTCGAGCTCGGCTCGTCACCGCTCGCGACCTTGCCATCCTGCTCGATGCCGGAGTCCGCGATCATGCGGAAAGTCTGCCAGACAGAAATTATGGAAGGCTGCGACGGATCGTTCGAATTTTAGCGATCGCGGGATTTTCGCCGTTTCCGGCTACATATCGACGACCACGCGGCCCCTGATCTTGCCGTCGATAATGTCACGCGCAGCGTCGATGATGCCGTCGAAGCCGATCGACCGCGACAGGGTCGACAGCTTCTTGAGGTCGAGATCGGTGGCGATGCGGCGCCACGCCTCGAGGCGAACCGGTTTCGGCGCCATGACGGAATCGATGCCGAGCAGCGAGACGCCGCGCAGGATGAAGGGAGCGACGCTGGTGGGCAGGTCCATGCCGCCGGCCAGGCCGCAAGCGGCGATCGCGCCGCCGTAGGACGTCATCGAAAGCACGTTGGCCAGCGTGTGGGTGCCGACCGAATCGATGCCACCCGCCCAGCGTTCCTTGGCGAGCGGCTTTGCCGGCTGGCTGAGTTCCTCCCGCGAGATCACCTCGGCCGCGCCGAGGTCGATCAGGTAGGGACTTTCGGCATTGCGCCCGGTGGAAGCAATGACATGGTAACCGAGGGTGGAGAGGATCGAGATGGCGACCGAGCCGACGCCGCCGGCAGCCCCCGTCACCACCACCGGCCCGCGATCCGGCACGATGCCATGCCGCTCCAGCGCCATGACGGCAAGCATCGCCGTATAGCCGGCCGTGCCGACGGCCATCGCATCATGCGGGCTCATGCCGTCTGGCAACGGCACCAGCCAGTCGCCCTTGACGCGGGCGCGCCCGGCATAGGCGCCGTAATGCGTCTCGCCGACTCCCCAGCCATTGAGGATCACCTT
>NZ_RZSL01000890.1:0-1811 GCF_003997355.1 Mesorhizobium sp. M1E.F.Ca.ET.041.01.1.1
GTTTCGTTCATAGTTTTCCAAATTTTTAACACTGCGGGAGGAGTTCGCCGATTGTCGCGTATTGCGCAAGCTTTTGACAGCGGGCAATGGAGCGTTATCGCTTCGGCCAGCGCCAAGGCTGCGCTGCTGACGTTGGCGCTTCCCCTTGCAGGCTGCGGCGCCGGCGGCTTCAGCCTGGAGAAAGCGGAGGTCGACCGCTCGATCGTCACTTCCAGCACGCCTTCCTCTCCCGCCCCGCCGGCAAGCAGCGACACCGATTCGGACCAGACCACCATCGGCAACGCGGTCTCCTCCGCCGACATCCAGGAACTCGGCGGCCAGGCCGTGCCGTGGGCCAATGCCGGCACCGGTTCGCGCGGCGCGATCACCGAACTTGTCGAGTTGAATGATGGCGCCCTGACCTGCCGCCGCTTCACCGCCACCAGGGAGAGCTTCGATGGCGTCGCCTTGTACAAGGGCGAGCTCTGCATGGCCGGCGCCGGCGGCTGGCGCATGCAGGAGTTCAAGGCGCTCTGAATTTCGCTCGGGGCGCTGATTTTCGGTCACGGATCGTTGTTGCGCCACTGGAATTTCTTCCTATCCGAGCGCATATAGGGGACAATTGTGGACTCATCCTCTCGTTCAGGCAGGAAGCATGCGCGACCCCTATGAGGTGCTGGGCGTTGCCAAGAACGCATCGGCCAAGGAAATAAAATCGGCGTACCGCAAGCTCGCCAAGAAGCATCATCCGGACCAGAATCCGAATGATCCGAAGGCGAAGGACCGTTTTGCCGCCGCGAACCAGGCCTACGAGATCGTCGGCGACGAGAAGTCGCGCGCCGCCTACGATCGCGGCGAGATCGACGCCGACGGCAAGCCGCGATTCCAGGGTTTCGAGGGTGCGGCCGGCGGTGGCGATCCGTTCGCCGGGTTCCGTCGTCAGCAGGGCCCCGGCGGCGCGCAGCATTTCGAATTTCGCACGGGACGGCCCGGCGGCGATCCGTTCGACGGCAACAGCGATATCTTCAGCCAGATCTTCGGCGATGCCTTCTCGGGCGCGCGCGGCGCAGGCCGCGGCGACCGTCGCCAGCCGGTGCAGGCGGCGGACCTCAACGTCACGCTCGATATCACCGTCGAAGAGGCAGCTACTGCCGAGAAGGTGACGGCGATGTTCCCCGACGGCCGCAAGATGGCGGTCAAGCTTCCGGCCTATGTCGAAGACGGCCAGACCATCCGCCTCAAGGGCCAGGGCGAGCAAGGGCCTGGCCAGCCGGGCGACGCGCTGGTCAAGATCCACATCCGCCGCCATCCGCGCTACCGCATCGAAGGCCGCGACCTGCATGTCGACCTGCCCGTCGACCTGGCCGACGCGGTGCTCGGCGCCAAGGTGGCGGTCGAGACGCCGACCGGCAAGCTCGCGGTCAACGTCCCGGCATGGTCGAGTTCGGACAAGGTGCTGCGCCTGAAGGGCAGAGGTTTGCCGGAAAAAGCAGGCGGTCACGGCGACCTCTACGCGCATGTGCGGCTGATGCTGCCGGAGGGCGGAGACGCCGATCTCGAAGCCCTGATTCGCCGCCGAAAAGGCTGATCGAGGCAATTTTCTCCGCAAGCCAGTCTGTTTTCGACGCTTGAAGGGGCTCTGTGCCTGTGCGATAGGGCTCCACACAAAACAGACACTCTTGCGGAGAACGCGCACATGGCGGGTGGACAGGGCCTGATGGCAGGTAAGCGGGGCCTTATTCTCGGCGTCGCGAACAATCGGTCGATCGCTTTCGGCATCGCCAAGGCCTGCGTCGATCACGGCGCCGAAATCGCGCTGACCTATCAGGGCG
>NZ_RZSL01000891.1:0-1806 GCF_003997355.1 Mesorhizobium sp. M1E.F.Ca.ET.041.01.1.1
CATCCTGCTCGCTGGCGAATTCGCCGCCGCCGGTCATCGGGTGACGGTGCTCGACACCGATCCGCAACTGTCCGCGGTGGAGTGGAGCAAAAACAGTCGCCGCGCCGGGTACGCTCTTTCAAACATCGACGTCATCCCCATCGGCTCGACCGACGAACTGATCGATCGCCTGGCGCAATCCGACGCCGAGGACCTGCTGCTGGTGGATGTGCAGGGCACGGCCGTGGCCGCACTCGGCCCGGCCGTCGCCAACGCCGACTTCGTGCTGATCCCGACGAAGGCGCATGTCTTCGATGTCAAGCAATGCCTCGGTCTGATCCGGCACATCCGCTCACTTGGAGGGCGCCACCGCGAAATTCCCTACGCGGTGATGCTCAACATGGTTTCCGGGATCGAGCACAACACGATGGCCTTCCGCACAGCCATCCAGCTGCTGCGGCAGGCCGACGCCAGCGTGCTTGAGACCTTTTTGTCACAACGGCCGACCTTCGCCTCAATCGCAACTGCCGGGACGCTTTACGAAGTCCAGCCTGTGAACAAGGCCGTCGAGGACGCTCGCGACCAGACGAATGCCCTGACTGCCGAGATCATCCGCAAACTGAACGGAGCCGTCACGCCATGAACGAGAAAAGCGATCGGACCGCAAACCAGCTGCCGCTGCCCGCCTTGAAACCGCGTGCCCGTTCGGATGATCCGTTCTCGCGCAACATGGCTGCCATAGTGGAATCCAGCATGGGCGAAACGGACAGGCTGGAGCAGCAGACGAGAGCCCAGTCTGCCAGAGCGGCGAAAGCGAAGCTCGAAAGGCCAAAGGCAGACGGCGAGACAGCCCGGCTGCACACACGCATTCCGGTCTCGCAGATGATCGAGCTGCAGGTCCATTGTGCGCGCAATAGAACAACCATGCAGGAGGTGGTGCAGGACCTGATAATGGAATTCCTTGCCCGGCAGCCGAAGTAGCGAGACGCGCCAATCAGCGTCGATTTTCGTTACAACCACGCATGACTCGGGCCCAACAAGGATTCGCTTTATCTCTCCGGGAAAGCCATCAAAGATGCTGCTGAACGACTGACGTTCGGTTCCACCCATCACGAGAGTGAATCGATCCGCGTCCGCTGATTCAAACCATTCATTGGAGGCGCGCGTCCGGCTGCGCGATTCTGTCCTCCATGATCGCGCAGCTCTATCGCCTCTGTATTGAAGGCCGCGACGCGGATCGGAACATGGCGCGCTTCTATGCGCTGTCGATCGAGGAGACTCTGTTTCGCTTCGGGGGCGCGCGGCCCGCAGCCGGGCGCGCCCCTACACCTATGTGACGACCAAGAATTTTCTGCCGCAATTTGGGCTCGATACGTTGCGCCAGCTACCGGATTTCGAGGCGCTCGAGGACGCAGGGCTGCTATCGAAGGAGAAACTTCTCGCGGGGGACATTCCGGCAGGACTGGTTGGCGGGGCGGGCGATGCCGAAGAAGGGCCGGAGGACGATGTCGTTGAGGACCAGATGTCGTGAGCGGGCGTTGTCGCGTTGCGACCACAGAGACAGGCGATGACTCAGGACCAGGACGACTGGTCGTGCGGCAGCCGTTGATCGGGATCGTGAATCGCGACATGGTCGCCGTCGATAATATTGGCCGGAAAGATCACCAGATTGGTGCCGCCGGCATGACGCAGCGACGGAAACAGGATGCCGCGAAGCCCGGCGGTGATGACCAAATCCGCGAGCTTCCACGAAGGCGGGATCTTCTTGTCAATGCGAGCGATCTGGCGCCAGGCACAATCCCACTCCTTCCACGCGCCGTCCCATAT
>NZ_RZSL01000892.1:0-1805 GCF_003997355.1 Mesorhizobium sp. M1E.F.Ca.ET.041.01.1.1
CGAGCATGTCGGCAGCATCGTGTTCGCCTGGGAGCACCATGTTCCATTCCTCGCCTGGACGATCGTGCCCTACTGGTCGATCAACCTGTTCTACGGGCTGTCGCTCCTGCTCAACGACAGCCGGCAGGGCGTCGACCGGCTGGCCAGCCGCTACCTCACCGCGCAGGTCGTCGCCGTCACCTGCTTCATCCTGTTTCCGCTGACCGCCACCTTCGTGCGGCCGGCAACGAGCGGCCTGCCCGGCTTCCTGTTTGCCGTGCTCGGCGGTTTCGACAAGCCGTTCAACCAGGCGCCATCGCTGCACATCGCGCTTTTGGTGATCATCTGGGATCACTGGCGCCAGCGCCTAGGAGGCCCACTGCTCGCGCTTTGGCACGGCTGGTGCTTCCTGATCGGCGCCTCGGTGCTGACGACCTGGCAGCACCATTTCATCGACATCCCCACCGGCGCGCTGCTCGGCTTCTTTGCGTTGTGGCTCTTTCCAGCCAAGGGCGAGATGCCCTTCGCCGGATTCCGCCTGACCGCCGATGCCAAGGCACGGCGGCTTTCGCTGTGCTACGCGCTGGGCGCCGCGCTCGTTCTCGCCGGCGCTGCCATCGGTGTCTTCTTTTCCGCTATCGCGCTTGTCCTTTTGTGGCCGGCGCTGGCGCTGGCCATCGTCGCCTTCGCCTATGCCGGGGCCGGCGCGAAAGTGTTCCAGAAGACGGCGGACGGCCAGGTTTCGCTGGCGAGCCGCATCCTGCTGTGGCCTTACCGGCTTGGCGCGAGGATCAATGTCCTGGCCTGGACGCGCAAGCTGCCGCCGGTCGTGGCGGTCACCGATGGCGTCTTCCTCGGGCGTTTTCCGGCGAGCGGCGAAGCCAGCGGCTTCGGCACCGTGATCGACCTTGCCGCCGAGTTGGAGCGGCCGCGAGACGCGTCTGGCCGCTGGGCGAGCTTCGGCATGCTCGATCTCCTGCCGCCTCCCGCGGACACGCTCGACAACGCGGTGGCGGCGATCGAGCCGGCGCGGAGGCACGGCACAGTGCTGGTCTGTTGCGCGCTCGGTTTCCAGCGCAGCGCCACCGTCGTCGCCCGATGGCTGGTCGCCAGCGGCCGCTCGCGCACGCCGGCGCAGGCGCGCAAGCAGCTCGCCGGGTCCGGCCGGCCGGTGCATCTTCAGGTCGGACTGGACGAGCCGGCATGACGGACGAAGCCTATCAGCAGCGGACAGCCGCTTTCGCCGCCATGCTGATCAAGCAGGCGGCATGGCCGACCGCCATCGTCGTCGCCGGCGACAGCGTCGCGCCGCTGGTCGCCTCGGCGCGCGGCGCGCTCCACGCGCCCCTTGCCGTGCTGGCGCTGCTGGTCGCGGCGGCGAGCGCTGTCGTGGTGCTTGGGCTTTCCGCGCTTCTTCTCTTCGACGCGCTGCTGTTCCGGCTGATGGCGACGCATTCAGACGACGCCTCCGGAGGCGCCGCGGTCGACGACATCCTTTCGCGCATGCGGCTGAAGCCCGCGCCAACCGCTCCGCGCCCGCTCGACGATCGCATCGCAGGAACGCGCCGCCTTCTCGTGCGGCAGCGCATCGGCTTCGCGATCTTCGTCGTCGCGTTCCTCACAGCAGGGTTCTGGATGCCCAGATGAGCAAGCTTGCGCTGCGGACCTTCACCCTGCTGCAGACGGTCACCTCCGTCGGCCTGTCGGCGCTGGCGTGGGCCGTGACCGGCGTGCGCCCGATCTGGAGCGGCAGCCAGCCGTCCGACCGGCAGCGCATCTACTTCGCCAACCATACCAGCCATGGCGATTTCATTTTGCTGTCGGCC
>NZ_RZSL01000893.1:0-1795 GCF_003997355.1 Mesorhizobium sp. M1E.F.Ca.ET.041.01.1.1
TGGCCAGCGGCTTTTCCGTATAGAAGGCCAGCTTGCGCTTGCCGGCCTTGGTCACGTTGATGCCGTCGTCGGAGCGCAGCCGCACCGCCTGGCCGTTGATGTCGGGACCGGAGGTGACGAAGGCGCCGTTCTCGTCGACGAAACCGTCCCAGACATCGACGAACTCGCCGCCATGATCCTGGGCAGCCGAATGATAGATGTCGTTGAAGGCCAGCATGTCCGAGGTCATCTTCGCCACGCGGAACGCCGGCATGCCGACCCACAGGAAAGGCACCTTGGCCTCCTGTATGGCCTTGCCCAGCGCTTCGGTGCGGCGTTCGTATTCCTTGGTCCAGTTCTCGGAGCGCGGCTGCTCGCGCACGTCGCCGACACGCATCTGCTGGCGATCGTTGGAGCCAAGCATGACCACCACGACGGAAGGCTTCTCCGTCTCGATCAGCGACTTGATCTCGACCGGCCAGTTATAGAAATCCTCACGCACGAAGCCGGATGAACCGTTACTGCGTGAAACGATCCTGACGGCCGGATTGTCGGCAAAGGCGGCGTCCAGGCCCTCGGCCAGCCCGCCTGCCAGGAAGTCGCCGACCACCAGCACGACGCGGGCATCCGGCGTCTTCTCGACGATCGGCGTTTCCGGTTCGGCCGGCGGGCGCGGCTTGGGTTTCTTCCTTGGTTTCGGCCTTGCCTGCTGGATGTCGGCCGGCGGCTCGATGCGCTCGCTGCGGCGCGGAAACAGGAGGTCGCGCAACGACCAGCCGCGGCTTTCCTCCTCTTGCGCGAAGGCAGGCGCATGGAAGGCGCCGGAGGCGGCGACGGCAAGCACTGCGACGGCCAGAATGAGGATCGGCAGGCGGCGAACGATCAGCCAGATGCGCGCAACCGTAACCAATCAAATCTCCATCCCTTGGCGCATGACCTTGCGAACGCGGGAAGTCATGCGCAAGCCAAAGCGCTACAGCATCCTTTCCGTATTTGAAAGGATTCACGCCATGGACGGCTCTACTGCTTGCGGAGCCATTTCAGCACTTCCAGGCTGGGATAGCCATCCTGGGTCAAGCCGACCTTTGCCTGGTAGGCCATAATGGCGGCCTTCGACCCATCGCCGATCTTGCCGTCGAACTTGCCGTCATAATAGCCGTGCTCGGAAAGCCGCTTCTGCAATTCCTGCCGCTCTTCGAAGCTGAGCTTGGTGAAAGGCCGCTGCCAGTCCTGCACAAGCCCGGTGCCGCCGGCGATCTCGTCAGCGAGCAGGCCGACGGCCAAAGCGTATTTGTCGGCGTTGTTGTAGGCTTTGATCACCGAGAAGTTGCGGATCATCAGGAAGGCAGGGCCGCCCCTGCCGTCGGGCACTTTCAGCGTCGCTTTGTCGGTCAGGTTCCTGAACGGCTTGCCATTGGCCCTGACGACGCCGAGCGCCTGCCATTGCGCCAGCGTCTTCGATCCGGCGGGCAGCTTGCCGGCCGGCAGGGTCACTTCGTAACCCCAGGTCTTGCCGGCCTGCCAGCCGTTCTTCCTCAAGAGGTTGGCTGAGGTCGCCAGCGCGTCGGGGATCGAGTTCCAGATGTCGCGCCGGCCGTTGCCGTCCATGTCGACCGCGTAGCGCTGGTAGCTGGTCGGGATGAACTGCGTCTGGCCCATCGCGCCGGCCCAGGAACCCATCAGGTGGCTTTCGTCGATGTCGCCGGTCTGCAGGATCTTCAACGCGGCGATCAGCTGGGTGCGGGCATATTTCGACCGCTGCGGGTCGCCATAGGCGAGCGTTGCCAGCGAACGGATGACATTGCGCATGATGTCA
>NZ_RZSL01000894.1:0-1789 GCF_003997355.1 Mesorhizobium sp. M1E.F.Ca.ET.041.01.1.1
GATATCAATCTATTATTCGCGCAATATACCCGCGCGAGCATGGGCGAAGCCCGACGGATATCGAATATCCGCCGGGCGAGCCGCCCCTCAGTGGTGGTGGGCGGAAACGCTCTTGACGTATTCGGACACAAGTTCCCTCGGCGCCGACTGACCGACGTCGCCGACGCTGAGGATGCCGACCATCCGCATACTCTTGTTGATCACCGGCAACCTGCGGATTTTGAGTTCCTCCATGTGCCGCATGGCCTTGGCCAGATCGTCGTCTTCGCGGCAGCAGTGAATGCCGGTCGTCATCACATCGCGCGCCGTCGCGGAGCGGCTGTCGAAACCATCCTCCGCCAGTCCTTTGCAGACAATGTCGCGGTCGGTCACCATTCCGATCAGTCGGTCGTTCTCTCCGATGGGAATCGAGCCGATGTCCTCGGCTCGCATCAATTTCGCCAGTTCGGTGACAGCGGTTTCGGGGCTGACCCAGTCGACACCCTTGTGCATTGCGTCTTTGACTTTCATGGCGGACCTCCCTTTCTGAGGTTGGTGCATGTCCCTCCGTCATATGTTACCGCGGACTGGATTTTCTGGAAACATGATGAGGAGATGCGTCGACACAGAACTGGTGGAGCATCGACGAGTACGGTGAGTGCGTACCGATCGCCTTCTCTTCGAACGGTCCAGCCGCTATGTTCTTCGGCACCCCCGACGCCATGCCTCGCGTTAGAAAAGTTCCTCACATTCGATACCTGCCAGTGGCCGGCCCGAGGGTACGGACGCGGCGTCGGTTCGGCGCCATGGCGATGCTTCGAAGGCTTATGATACCGGATCGCCGGATGGACGGGATAGCCGGCCGAAGGGCTCGGCGAAGCGGCAGGTTCACGGACGGAGACGGCGCGCACGTGCAGCTGCGTTGTCTACGCACAGTCTGGAGCTCAGGGTGTTAGCCGATTGCAAATGGTTAAGTCATTCTCCTCACGACCCAGAGCGACCGGCCCGCATGAGCGATCCCGGACAACAGTCGAAGGCGAGGATCGTCTTTGAGCCGCTCAGCTTCGACCACATCAAGAAGCAGGACCTGCTGGTCGGTCTCGTTGGCGTTCGGCGTTATCCACCAGCGCTGATCCTCGCAGCAAAGTCCGGCCTCCGGATGTTCCTGGAGGTATTCAATCGCATATTCGGCATCCACCTTTCTCGGTGCCGCATCCACGGACATTTGCTCTTTCCTCCGCCGTCGGCGATCGCTTAGGGACTATACCTGATGACGGAGTTTGTTGCAGTGAGAACCCACCACGTCCGGCGGACGGATGGATCGGGTGCGCTATCAGCTGCTGCCCGGCCGGCGCCCGGCGCTTTGCCGACCTCGCCGGCAAAGCACCGGAGGAATGGATTCCGCTGCGCGGAGAAGCTTTTACTCAAAGAACGATATCGACTTGGTCCAATGCGAATGTCACGAGCATCGATGCACGCTCCGGCGAAGTTGTACTCGCAGACGGGCGCCGGCCCTCTCAATACGATTGGCTGCTCCTTGCAACCGGAGCCGAACCCGTGCGCCTGACCATAAGGGCGTCACCTGAATCCGTTTCAGCGCGACGCGCTTTAGGGTGAATCCATTAGACGCCGCGTCTGTTGCCCCAGGCCAGCACATGCAACTGCGGCAGGACCGTTGCCATAAACCACCCGTCCGCTGCGACCTTGTCGACAAGCCAGCGGAAGCGCCGCATCAAATCGTCGAAGTCGGCCTCTTCGCTGCCTAGACCCGCATGGGTGATCAGCGGAGCAGGATTCCCGACCTGCAGAT
>NZ_RZSL01000895.1:0-1789 GCF_003997355.1 Mesorhizobium sp. M1E.F.Ca.ET.041.01.1.1
ACGCGATCATGGCGGGCGAGGAGCCGACTTCTCTCCAGCCCATCCCGCTCGCCGGCCTGCGTGTCGGCATCCCGCGCGGCGTGCTCTTCGACGAGACGCAAGCCGAGGTCGCCGCAGCCTTCGAGCAGTGCATCGGCAAGATCGGACAAGTCGGCGGACGCGTCGCCGACTTGCCGATCGACGATCTCATCGCCGAGATGCGCGCAGCGACAAAAAGGGCTTCGATCGCGTCGATGGAAGGTGCGGAAGTGCATGCCGATTGGCTGGCTGCCGGCGCGTCGGTGCCGGTCGATCCGCATGTCAGCGGGCCTTTGTCGCGCGCGCTGACGGTTCCCGCTTCCGCCTACATCAGGACAATCCGCCGCCGGACAGAACTGGTTGCGGCCATCGAGGAACGGCTGCAAGCGATCGATGTGCTTGCCCTGCCGACCGTGCCGATGGTTGCGCCGTCCATTGCGGCTATGGCCGGCGATGAAGCGCTGCGAGACCGAACGGAAGGTCTGTTGCTGCGCAACACCCAGGTCGCCAACCAGTTCGACCTGTGTGCGATCTCGCTGCCCTTGCCTGGCATGAGGCTGCCGGCCGGGCTGATGCTGGTGGCGCGCAACGGTCACGACCGACGTCTTCTCGGCATCGCCGCGGCTGCGGAGGCTTTGCTGAGAGGTTGAGGGCTCAGCGTACCGAGCAGTGGCCGCGCTCGCTGTCCTTCGCTGCCCTCTCGATGCCTGTCGCTACCAGCGTCGGCAGGCTGTATTGCTTGCCATTGAAGGTATGCGGGCGGTTCTCGATCGTGCCGGCAACGACGACCTTGCCGGCATAGAGCTTGTCCTGGAGATCGAGCGCCTTGTCCTGTTGCGGCAGGCCGCCGATGTCGATCGAGACACCCTTGATGATCTTGCCTGAGGCGAGGTCAAGCGCGCTGTTCGAGGGGCAGGGCGCCATCACGCAGCGCAGGCCGTTGTCGCAGGGCACGTAGCTGCCCTGTCCGCCGGCGCCGGCTTCGGCCGCGGACAGGCAGAGGGCAGTGATCAGAAGGGCTGGCGCGACGCTCTTGGTCATGGCAAGAAGGTCGTCGTCAAATCCGGGAAAATTGAGGCGTCCGCCAGACGTCAGTCGGTCGGGAAGCGGCGCCGGTAATGGTCGATCACTTCCGGGTTGCGCAGGTTGACCGGCAATTTGTCGGCAAGCACCAGCAACGCCTCGTTCGCCGCGCCAACACCCATGCGCATCATCGATTCCTCGGTGATGCCTGCCATATGCGGGGTGACGATGACGTTGTCGAAGCCGAAATAAGGATGGTTCGGCGGCAGCGGCTGGGTCGCGAAGACGTCGAGCGCAGCTCCGCCGATGCGGCCCTTTCGCAGGGCTTCGATCAACGCCTCGTGATCGATCACCGGTCCGCGCGAGACATTGATCAAAAGCGCATTGGGCTTCATGCGGGCGATGCGCTCGCGGCTGATCAGGCCGCGCGTCTCTTCGGTCAGCGGGCAGCAGAGGACGATGATGTCGCTCTGCTCGACCAGCGCGTCGATCGACAGGAAGCCGACGCGCTCGGGCGCCGGGCGCAGGCTGCGCGTCGTCGCCACGACATTGAGGTCGAAGCCGTGCGCGGCGATATGGCCGACGGCCTGGCCGACCGCGCCGAGGCCGACAATGCCGACCGTCTTGCCGGCAAGTTCGCTGGTGGAATTGGCGTGTTCGCGCCCGGCGAGCCAGCCCTTGGCACGCAGGTCGCGATCCATCACGCGGAAGCGCCGCAAGAGCGCGAGCGCCACGAACATCACATGTT
>NZ_RZSL01000896.1:0-1786 GCF_003997355.1 Mesorhizobium sp. M1E.F.Ca.ET.041.01.1.1
GGCACCATGCATATGGACGGCAAGGAGCTGATCCTGCACAAGCCGGCCGAGGCTCGCCAGCACGGCATCGAGATCGTCCACCAGGATCTGGCGCTCTGCAACAATCTGACGGCCGCCGCCAATGTCTATCTCGGCCGCGAGCTTCGCCGAGGCATCGGACCGTTGCGCATTCTCGATTATGCCGCGATGTACAAGCGCGCCGGCCAGCTCTTCGCCGAACTGAAGTCCGAGACGCGCCCGCGTGACCTCGTCAAGCAGATGTCGGGCGGCCAGCGGCAGGCGGTGGCGATCGCCCGCACCATGCTGTCGCAGGCCAAGATCGTGCTGATGGACGAGCCGACGGCGGCGATCTCGGTCAGGCAGGTCGCCGAAGTGCTGAACCTGATCCGCCACTTGCGCGACCAGGGCATTGCCGTCGTGCTGATCAGCCACCGCATGCCCGACGTCTTCGACGTTGCCGACCGCGTCATCGTCATGCGGCGCGGCAGGAAGGTCGCCGACAAGAAAATCGCCTCGAGCTCGCCCGAGGAAGTCACCGGGCTGATCACCGGCGCCATCGAACAGGTCGCATGAGCGCCGCAACCCCGGAACTCGCCGCGCGGACGCGGCCCATCACCGGCAGGAAAGGTCGATAATGGCAGTTACCCTTGACCAGACGATCGCGCAGAAGCAGCACAGCTTCCTGTCGCGCATACTGTCCAGCCAGACCTTCTGGGTGGTGATCGCGGTCATTCTGGCCTGTCTGTTCCTGTCCGTTGCCACCGACGCCTTCGCCACGCAGAAGAACCTCTACAACATCACCCGCAACATCACCTTCGTCGCCATCGTCGCGCTCGGCATGACTTTCGTCATCATCACCGGCGGCATCGACCTTTCGGTCGGCTCGGTGCTGTGCCTGTGCTCGATGGTGCTGGCCGTCACCATGCATGCCGGCTATTCGATCGAGGTCGGCATCCTGGCCACGATCGTCACCGCGCTCGCCATCGGCGCCTTCAACGGCGTGCTTATCGCCTATCTCGACTTCCCGCCTTTCGTGGTGACGCTCGGCATGCTCTCGGTCGCCCGCAGCCTCGCCATGGTCGCCTCAAACAACACCGTTGTCTTCCAGTTCGGGCCGGACCACGACAAGCTTCTGGCGCTGGGCGGCGGCGCCTGGCTGTTCGGCATCGCCAACCCGGTGCTCTACATGATCATCCTGGCTCTGATCACCGGTTTCATCCTGCGCTGGACCAAGTTCGGCCGGCACATCTTCGCCATCGGCGGCAATGAGCATGCGGCGACGCTGACCGGTGTTCCGGTGCGCCAGATCAAGGTCGCGGTCTACATGATCTCGGCTTTGTCGGCGGGTCTGGCCGGCATCATCGAGACCGGCTGGCTCGGCGCCGTCACCACCAATATCGGCACCGGCATGGAGCTCCAGGTCATCGCCGCCACCGTCATCGGCGGCGCCAACCTCGCCGGCGGCGTCGGCACCGCCTTCGGCGCCATCGTCGGCGCCGCACTGATCGAGGTGATCCGCAACAGCCTCGGCCTGCTCGGCATCAACGCCTTCTGGCAAGGCACCTTCATCGGCGGCGCCATCCTGCTCGCCGTGCTGTTCGACCGCATCCGCAACTTCCGGCGCAGCGACTGAGGCGCAATCTTCCCTTCTCCCCTTGTGGGCTAGCGTGCGCACACATTTGCTTCGTGCTGTGGTCAAGCGTGAAGAGGCGCCGTCGGAAAATGGCTTGAAGCGGTTGAATTGTATGTGATTCTGTAGCCGCCATTGTTGATTCTGGAGGTTTTG
>NZ_RZSL01000897.1:0-1779 GCF_003997355.1 Mesorhizobium sp. M1E.F.Ca.ET.041.01.1.1
CTCCCCGTATAGTGACGGGGAGAAGGGGGCTGGCCGAAGCCTCGGCGCTCTTTTCTCCAACGCTGGCGATTGGCGAAATCGATGGCGACAGCGTCCCTCTCCCCGTCACTATACGGGGAGAGGATGCCGGCAGGCAGGTGAGGGGCGGCGCCGACGTCCGCAATCAGAGGCAACCTCATCGCACTACGACCTTCCCTCCGCGCCGGTCATCATCAGCCCGAGCCTCGCGACGGTGGCCTCCGCGCCGGAAAGCGTGCCGGCGATGCGGCCCTCATACATCACCGCGATGCGGTCCGAGAGCATCAGCAATTCCTCGAGATCCTCGCCGATGATGATGATGCCGCAGCCCTTGGCGCGCATGGCGAGGAACTTCTCGTGGATGAAGCGGGCGGCGCCGATGTCGAGCCCGCGCGTCGGCTGCGAGACGATCAGTACTTTTGGGTCGAAGGCGAGCTCGCGCGCCAAAAGCGCCTTCTGCAGATTGCCGCCGGAAAGCGCGCCGGCGCGCACCATCGGCCCGGGACAGCGTATGTCGTAGGCCTTGATCTGCGCCTCGGCGAAGGCGCGGATCGCGGCCGGATTGAGCAGCCCCTTGCGGCTGAAGGCCTCGGTTCCGACGCGCGGCAGCACCATGGAATCGGCGAGCGGCAGGTTGGTGACCAGGCCGGTCGTCATCCGGTCTTCCGGAATACGGCCGAGCCCGAGCGCCTGCAGTGCGCGCGGCGAGAATTGCGTCACCTTTTTGCCGGCTATCGTCATCGTGCCGGCTTGAGGCTGCAACATGCCGGAGATGACGTCGGCGAGCGCCCGCTGGCCGTTGCCGGAAACGCCGGCGATACCCAGGATCTCCCCGGCGCGGACGAAAAGCGACACCTCGCGCAGCGGCGTGCCGGCATGGCCGGTAGTGGAAATAGCGTCGAGCGTCAGCACCGAGGCACCGGGCGTCGTAGCCTCTTTGGTCGGCGGTACGATCTCGTGGCCGCACATCAGCTTCGCCATCTCGGCCGAGGTCGTGCTGGCCGGATGATCGACGCGGCCGGCGACCTTGCCGTGGCGCAGCACCACGCAGCGATGCGTGAGCGCTCTGACCTCGTTGAGCTTGTGCGAGATGAAGATGATGCCGAGCCCTTGGGCTGCCATGGACCGCAAAGCGGCGAACAGGCCGTCCACTTCACTCGGCGCCAGCACCGCCGTCGGCTCGTCGAGGATCAAAAGCTTGGCGCCGCGAAACAGCGCCTTGATGATTTCCAGCCGCTGCTGCTCGCCGACCGAGAGCGCCGAGACCGGCAGGTTCGGATCGAGGCTCAAGCCATGCCGGCTGCCGATTTCCCTGAGCCGGGCGAGCCCGCCCGCGCGATCGATGCGGCCGGACTTGCCGGGGATGCCGATCAGAAGGTTCTCCAGCACCGTCAGCCGTGGCGCCAGATGGAAATGCTGATGCACCATGCCGATGCCGGCGGCCAAGGCATCGGCCGAATCGTGGATGGCGACCGATCTGCCCTCGACCAGGATCTCGCCGGCGTCCGGCGCATAGGCGCCGAACAGCACGTTCATCAGCGTCGTCTTGCCGGCGCCGTTCTCGCCGAGCAGGCCGAGGATCTCGCCCAGCGCGACGCTGAGGTCGACGGCCTCGTTCGCCTTGACGGCGCCGAAGCTCTTGGTGATGCCGCGCATTTCGATGAGAGGGGCGGACAAGGGTGCTCCTGCACTGATACCCCTCCCCCTCGAGGGGAGGGTGCCGAGCGAAGCGAGGCGGGAGGGGTCGCCCCAACCGCCTCG
>NZ_RZSL01000898.1:0-1761 GCF_003997355.1 Mesorhizobium sp. M1E.F.Ca.ET.041.01.1.1
GCTTTGGAGAAAGCGCCTTCTATCACCGACAGCGCCATCTCCTCTCGACGCAGCGGTGTGAGACGGGCATTCTTATGGATGTTCATTCGGATCCTCCGATGGATGCTGAAGCGTGGTAACTCCAGTCTCCTCGGTCCGGTCCGAATGGACAACCTCCCGAAAGCTCACAGCTAGCCGATCATGTGCCCGGGGAGCATCCAGTTCGAAAGCTTGCTCTAAGCGGCTTGGTGACTTGGCCGAGGTCACCCAGGTGGAAATGACCAACACTTGGGGTAAGCCTAGTGGCGCTCCCCTCGATGATGTCTGGCGGGGTGGTTAGCCGCCTCCGTGGGACAAGATCAGTCTACACGAATGGGCTATAGCCTCTCCTCGCCTGCCTCACTGGCCGTCCTTCAGAGCCGGCCACACGAGCTTTTGTCTTTCAGCAGGGCGTTTTTCTCGCCAGCTACAGAGCCACACCGACGCCATTAATGAGCGTCCAGTCGACGGGTTGGATGGCCCTGTCCATCTTGCCCAGCACCTTGGCTTAGCATTTGCCGGTGCGGCGGAAGCCTTCAAGACGCAGTTCTTGACCTTCTCCAGATCAGCCTCGGATGGATATCGGCAAGGGTTCAGCTCGTCCTTTTGAACTTGCGCATCTTCGTGTTGGCCAACCCCAGGCCGCCCGACATATTTGCGGTCTATCCGGCACCTCAACTTCGAACAACCTTGCGGCAAGCTCTTGGGATAGCCCACGCTCGTGCCTCCACCACCCGCTCAGCAGAGCCAGATTTGTCGTTGATGGCACGGAACTTGCGGAGTCATTCGCAGATGCGTCACGGACCGAGAGTGTCGTCCCATGAATTCGATCACCAAAAAGGCCGCCCGACGTTGCTGGGACCGCCTGCAATTACCTTATCCCAGAATTGGGAGCAACGGCTTCAAAAGGGATAACTCATCACCTCAATTTTGTCGATCGCGCGGCCATCGAACCGCAGCCATCGATCAGACTTCCGCCTCGTTGCACTCATTGCGACCGCCTTGGTGCTTGCGACAACCGCTCAATTCTGGCTGCCAGGATAACCACATATGGCGACGGAACTTCCTGCTTCAAAGCAATATAGAGATCGTCGATCATCCCCCCATCAAGGCCTCGATCGAGGACACCGCGTTCGGCTTGCTTGGTTCGCAGTGAACAGACCGCACTTCGACGAATGCGATCGATGCGACCGCGCCGAGAACTCTCCCGCATTGTCGACGGTTGGGTCCGTCGGCCCTCCGATGAGGCCTCGGATGCGTCGGGCGCCGAGGCCTCGACTGATGCCGACTGGCCGCCGCCGGAAGGTCTCGCGGCTTTGATCCCCGGCGATGTAGCCACCCCTGCTGCAACAGCTCCTAGCCGGAGAACTCATTCATGACCGAATCGGCGACAGATTTAGTGGACGCGGCTTTGTTCGACCGAGATCGGCTTGACCCAGAAAGTCCCTATCAACGTTCTGGCCCTGCATGGGGTGCCATCATTTCGCTTTCCTTCGGCACCTTCGGGCTTGTGACGGCAGAGTTTCTGCCCGCCAGCGTTCTGACACCGCTCGCGCATGATCTCCGTATCACCACGGGCACGGCTGGACAGGCGCTAACAGCGACCGCAATCGTCGCGGCGATCTCGGCACCGATAATCGCCATCGTGACAAAGCGTCTGGACCGCAGGGTCGTCATCTGGGCGATGACGCTCCTGCTGATCCTGTCGAACGTTCTGGCAGAGGTTGCGGGGTCGCTGCCGGT
>NZ_RZSL01000899.1:0-1761 GCF_003997355.1 Mesorhizobium sp. M1E.F.Ca.ET.041.01.1.1
ACCATCGCCGGCGACCATCGGCCGAAATCGCTCGCCAGCGCCTCGTGAACGCGCTGCCGTCCCGGCCACACAGCGATGTCGTCATTCTCGGCGGCGGCTTTACCGGCGCGGCCGTGGCCTGGCATCTTGGCCGGCAGCCTTCTCGCCCTTCCATCACGGTCGTCGAGCCGCGACCGTTCCTGGGTGGCGGGCTTGCCTATTCCGGCGAGGAGCCGTCGCACCGCGTCAACGTGCCTGCGGCCAGGATGAGCCTGTTGCCGGATGAGCCGGAGCATTTTTCGCGCTGGCTGGCGGCCAGCGGAGAGATCGAGCGCGATCCGGACGCCGTTTGGTGCAACGGCGATGTTTTTCCGAGGCGGCGGGTTTTCGGCCGCTACGTCGCCGAACAACTGAGGCCGCATCTCGAAAGTGGAGCGATCCGTCATATCCGAGGCCAGGCTCACGAGGTGAAGCGCAACGGCGATGGTTGGATCGTGGCCACGTCCGGTCAGCCGATCGCCGCCGACATGGTCGTTCTCGCCATGACGCATCCGTCGCCCGGGGTTCCATCCGCGCTCACACCGATCGCCGAAGCGCACGGCTTCGTTGCCGATGTCTACGCTGCGGATGCGCTCGGTCCCATTGCTCCGGAAGCATCGGTGCTGATCGTCGGCTCTGGGCTCACATCGGCCGACACCGTCGCCGAGCTCGACCGCCGTGGCCATCGCGGCCGCATCCTTGCGGTATCGCGTCATGGGCTTCGCTCGCGTGGGCACCCGGAGGTGCGCGGCGCGCCCTTTGGCGATTTCGTCTCTAGGCCGGCCGCGACCGCGCTTGGCCTGCTGGAGCGCGTTCGTTCGACACTGGCCGCGGCGGACGCCGAGGGCGTCAACTGGCAGTCGGTTTTCGACCAGCTGCGGCTACAGGGACCGGCCATATGGTCCGCTCTCGCGCCAGACGAGCGAACGCGGCTGGCGCGCCGGCTGCGCGCCTTCTGGGACGTGCACCGCTTCAGGATCGCGCCGCAGGTCGAGACCGTGCTCGAGCGCCGCCGCGCAGAAGGCACGTTCGACAACATCGCCGCGAGCCTGGTGGACTCGCACCGCGCTGGAGATCGCTTGGCCGTCAGCCTGCGGCGACGCGGACGGAAGCAGGTCGAAACGATGCATTTCGATACTGTCATCAACACCACGGGACCCGCGCATGGCAACGCGCTTCGGACCAGTTTGGTGCTGCGATCGCTTGCCGATGCCGGCCTGATCCGGATCGATCGGCACGGGCTCGGAATCGAAACCGGGCTCGACAGTCGCGCCATCGGTCCGGACGGTGACCCGCTTGAAGGACTGTTCGTCGCCGGCCCGCTGGCGCGCGGCACCTTTGGAGAGCTGATGGGCCTGCCTGAAGTCGCCCGTCACGCTCAAGCGGTCGCCTCTGAAATCCAAAGCCGGCTCGGCGCTCTGCCGACGATTGAGGCCGAGCGCTGAAAATCCACGGCGAATGCGGGCACGCAAAATTGAAATTTCCGTTCGGGCCAAGCCGCGAAAACGGAAAATCCTACTTTGTATATATAAGCAGTAGACTAATAAATTGGTGGCAGCTTCCGGCCACCGCCGGATCAATCGTTGGGACAGGCCAGCCGGGAGATTTCCATGCCACAGAACGATCGCGACGCAGTCAAATTCGCCTATTGGGTGCCGAACGTCTCGGGCGGGCTGGTCATCTCCAACATCGAGCAGCGGACCAATCATTCGGCCGAGTACAACCGCAAGCTGGCGCAGATCG
>NZ_RZSL01000089.1:0-16003 GCF_003997355.1 Mesorhizobium sp. M1E.F.Ca.ET.041.01.1.1
GTTCTCTGCCGGCGACGATGTCCCAGAGCTTCAGTTCGCCATCGATACTGGCGGTGAGCGCGCGGGTGCCGTCGGGGGAGACGGCGACGGCGCTGACCGGCCAGAAGTGCCCGGCCATCACATGCAGCGCGGAGCCCTTCTCGATATCCCAGACGATGACCTTGCCCATGGTGTTATGCCCGCTGACCGCACGTTTGCCGTCCGAGGTGATCGCCAGCTTGTTGACACCGCCGTTCAGGCCTGACGAAAAAACGTGCAGCACCGCGCCGTCGGAAAGCTGACGCAGCACGATCTCGCCGTCGTCGCCGGCGGTCAGCGCGGTTTTGCCGTCCGGCATGAAGAGCGCCGTGCGCGCCATGTCCTTGTGGGCTCCGAGGTCGCGGATCAGCCTTTTGCCGTCGATGTCCCAGAGCTTGATCATGCGGTCGGTGCTGGCGCTCATGATCTCGTGCCCATCGGCCGAGACCGCCAGCCAGACGACGGCGTCGCGATGGCCTTCGGGCGCGGTCGGCCGGGCCGGAGGCGTCGGCGGAGGCGGAGCGACCGTTTCGGGTGGCGTAGGAGGAGCCAGCGCTGTCCGCTGGGCGGGCTCCGTGGGCGCCGGGGAAGCCTGCTGCGTCGACGGCTGGGCTGGCGGAGCGCGCGCCAGGTCGGGCGGCACCTCGGTCAGGGGCGTCGGCCGGGCAGGCGCCGCAACAGGCTCGGCGGGCGGCCTCGCCACCGATTCCTGAGCAGGGGTAGCCGGCTGTGGAGCCTGAGCCGGCACAGGCTCCGCGGGCTGCGCGGGGACGACGGCGACCTCCTTGGGCTCGGTCGGTGCGGCCGCTTCGCCGTCGGACGACCGCCACGGGCCGGGCTGGTCGGCGACGATTACGAGCAGGGCAAGCACCGGCACGGCAAGCGCGATGCGGCGCAGCGTGGGACGTCCGGCGGGCGCCACCTCGGCGTCACGGCCGAAGAGAGGCGCGGAAGGATCATGCCTTGCCGCCGCCGGCAGCAGGCCCGCGAGGAACAAAAACCCGGCAAGGACCGAGAGCACGCCTGCCGCGCCCAAGATCCCGGCGCGCGTCGTGGCTGGCGGCTCGCCGCCCAGCGCCAGATAGAGCTTGGCGAAGCAGGCGAAGCCGACGACGAGCATCGCCAGCGCCAGCAGCCTGTCGGTCGAACTTTTCATCAGCGCCCCCCGCGGCCGCCCGTCCGATGACCGAAGCGGCTTCAACATCCTAGAGCGTCGGACGTTCAGGTTGAATCGTGAAGGATTGAACGAAGCCGCTAACGCGGCATTTGGCGGATCGGTTTGCGGGTGACGCTTCTGTTTTGAAGGATTGTGGCTGTTGAAGCGCAATCTCGAGAACAGGAGCAATGAGATGGTCGAGTTGAGCCCTCTTCGCCGGCGCATGATCGAGGACATGACGATCCGCAATTTGTCGCCGGCCACCCAGCGATCCTACGTGCATGCGGTGGCGAAGTTTTCGCGCTACTTTGGCCGCTCCCCTGACCGGCTTGGCCTTGAGGACGTGCGCGCCTTCCAGGTGCATCTGGTTTCAACGGGGATTTCGTGGCCGGCGCTGAACCAGACGGTGTGCGCACTGCGGTTCTTCTACGGCGTGACGTTGGGCCATGCCGAGATCCCGGAGCGCATTGTCTACGCCCGCTTACCACGCACGCTGCCAGTGGTGTTGAGCGCCGACGAGGTGGTCAGGTTCCTGGAAGCGGTCCCGAGCCTGAAGACGCGCACGGCCCTGACCACAGCCTACGCTGCTGGACTTCGCGCCTCGGAGACCGTCGGCCTAAAGGTCGGCGACATCGACAGCGGTCGCGGCGTCATCCGGATCGAGCATGGCAAGGGCGGCAAGGACCGCACCGTGATGCTGTCGGCGCAGCTTCTGCGCATCCTGCGGATCTACTGGCGGCTGGCGAAGCCGCAGGACTGGCTGTTTCCCGGGCGCGGCGCCGATCGCCCTATCGATGTGCAGGTGCTGTATTCCGCCTGTCGCTCGGCGCGTGCGGCCGCCGGCATCGACAAGCGGGTGACGGTCCACACGCTCAGGCACTCTTTCGCCACGCATCTTCTGGAGAACGGCACCGACATCCGTATCATCCAGGTTCTGCTCGGCCACAACAACCTGTCGAGCACGGCGCGCTACACCAGGGTCTCGAATGGCCTCATCCGGCGCACGACGAGCCCGCTCGACCGGCTGAACGTCGAGGTCGTGCCGCCGGGTTGATCCGGTCCCGCCCATGCCGGCGAGACTGGAGGTGGCGGATATCTTCCGCCGCTATGGCGAGGCGTATCGACAGGCCCATGACGGCCATCTCGGGCGCGTCGAGCGCCGCACGATGAGCGCGATCGAGCTATGCCGGACCGCCGAACTGGGCGGTCATGTCGAGGGCTGCCGCTCCTGCGGGTCGATTCGCGTGGCCTACAATTCCTGCCGCAACCGGCATTGCCCCAAGTGCCAGGGCCAAGCCTGCCGGGACTGGCTCGCCGCGCGGCAGGACGAGCTGCTGCCGGTGCCCTACTTCCACGTGGTGTTCACGCTGCCGGTCGAGGTCGCCGCGATCGCCTTTCACAACAAGACGGCGCTCTACACGATCCTGTTCAAGGCGGCGGCCGAGACGCTGCGCACGATCGCCGCCGATCCCAGACATCTGGGCGCCGAGATCGGCCTCATCGCAGTGCTGCACAGCTGGGGCCAGACTCTCACCTACCATCCCCATCTGCATTGCATCGTGCCGGGCGGTGGCGTCTCGCCCGACGGCGCACGCTGGATCTCGTGCAGGCCGGGATTCTTTTTACCCGTGCGCGTGCTGTCGCGCCTGTTTCGCCGCCGCTTCCTGGAGGAACTGCGAGTGGCCCATGATGCGGGCCGGCTGGGCTTCTTCGGCGATCTCGCCCACCTGGCAAAGCCCGACGCCTTCGCCCGCTTGCTCGATGAAGTCCGTCGCCTCGAATGGGTCGTCTACGCCAAGCCGCCCTTCGGCGGGCCGCAACAGGTACTGGCTTATCTCGGCCGCTACACCCATCGCGTCGCCATCGCCAATTCCCGGCTGGTCAGCATGGCCGACGATCGCGTCGCGTTCCGCTGGCGGGATTATCGTCATGGCGGCAGGACGAAGGTCATGACGCTCGATGCCGATGAGTTCATCCGCCGCTTCCTCCTGCACACGCTGCCCGACGGCTTCCACCGCATCCGTCATTACGGCTTCCTCGCCAACGGTCATCGCGCCGCCAAGCTCGGCCTGTGCCGCCGACTGCTGGCCAGCCAACAGCAGAACAATCTCGAACCGAGTGCCGAAAGCGCCGCTGTCGCCGCCGGGCGCCTGGCGTTGACGCATCGCTGCCCATGCTGCGGAGGGGCGATGGTCACGCTCGCCACCTGGCGATGCGGGCAGGCGCCGACCCCCTTCTGGAATGACACCTCATGATCACGCCGAGTGCGTCCACATCGTCTGGTTCGGCACCCGTCGCCTTGCGCGCCGGCACCCAGACCTTTGCCCCATCGCACAAAGCCGCAAGCAGCCAGACCAGCGGTACAGGCCACTGCTACCTGTCTGACGGTTCACGCCATCACGGTTTTGCCTTCCGCCATGCTGTCCATCGCTGTGGTCGAACCGCGAACGCCGTTCATCAGCCTGGCAAAGACAATCCCCACCGCTCCGCAGGGCTACAATCCCCATAGCGCCAGACCGACCCGCGGCTCCGTTCAATCCGGCTTGCAATGAGGTCCGACGTCGTGCCAAGCGGCTCCGTCGAGCCAACGGACCTCACAGAAGCCTCCAGATTCCACTGATGTTGGGTTTGTGATTCACTTCCTTATGGAGGTGATTTGCCATGCCCAAGCCTTATTCGCTCGATTTGCGTGAACGCGTTGTACGGTTTGTCGAGGCTGGCCATTCGCGGCGTGCGGCGGCGGCACATTTTGGGGTGTCGGTTTCGTTCGTCGTGATCCTGATGAGGAACTATCGAAAGACCGAGAGCCTGGCGCCCAAAGCCAGCGGGGGTCGCCGCCATTCCAAGCTCGACCCGCATCGTGCGTTCCTGCTTGGTTGTGTGGCCGAGAAGGACGACATCACCATGCCGGAGCTTGCCGCCGAGTTGGTTACTGCTGCAGGCGTCCAGGTCGCTCCCGCCTCGATCTCACGTTGGCTCATCAGGAACGGCTACCGCTTCAAAAAAAACGCTGCTGGCCAGCGAGCAAGATCGACCCGACATCAGCAAGGCGCGCCAGGAGTGGCGGGCCAAACGCCAGCCGCGGATGCGGCTTGAGCCACATCGGCTGGTGTTTATTGACGAGACCGGAACCACGACGAAGATGACGCGCCCGCGCGGTCGCTGCCTGAAGGGTCGGCGGTTGCGCTCAAAGGCACCGTTCGGACATTGGAAGACGCAGACCTTCATCGCCGGGCTGCGCTGCCATGGGCTCACCGCCCCTTTCGTCGTCGACACGCCAATGAACCGCCGCATCTTCGAGACCTACGTCGAAACGCAGCTCGCTCCGACGCTGGCAAAGGGCGATGTCGTCATCCTCGACAATCTCGCTGCCCACAAGAGCCCCACCGCTGAAGCAGCGATCCGGGCCAGAGGCGCATGGCTGCTCTTCCTGCCGCCCTATAGCCCCGATCTCAACCCGATCGAAATGGCCTTCGCCAAGCTCAAGGCGCATCTGCGCGCAAGGGCCATCAGAACCATCGACGCCCTGTGGCAGGCCATCGGCGATATCTGCAATCTCTTCTCTCCAACAGAATGCAGAAACTACTTCACTGCCGCAGGCTATGGACTCACATGAAAGTCCGCCGCTCTAGCCGAGCTTCTTGCCAAGGCTAAGTGTGAGGCATCACACGAGATAAGATAAATATGCCTTGGCGAGGCCTGTCTTTTCCATCCAGCTTGCGGCCGTTGTTCGGATTACCCGGACTGCGAACCAATATCCCGGTGCTTGGTGCGCGCGGTTCTTTGTCTTTCGCATGGTGACCGGCCAACCTGTGAGCAGAAAGCCACATTTCCAAAGAATAGACTGGACTACCAGCCGGCTTGGTTGACAAGAATGCCCCCTATGACATTATCCGGCGGGGATTTTCAGGAGAGCTTGGCATGAAGAAGATTTACGAGAGGCCTTCCCTGGTGAAAAAGGGCCGGCTTTCGTCGGTTGTAGCGCAGTCGCTTTCCACGCCGACTTAACCACTGCAGGTACGGAAGAGCCTGATCGGCTCGTGCTAGGGTGTTCTGGCACGGCGCGTTGATGCCTGCCGGTGAATTTGCATTCAGGATAATTGGAGGATTTAGACAGTGAAGAAGACATACGAGAAGCCGACCGTCGTCCGCAAGGGCAAGCTTTCGGCAGTCACGGCGCTGAACGCCCCCTCTCGAGGCTGATCGAATTCGCACCGCGGCGCAGTTGAACCGCGGCGCAGTTGAGGAGCGGCATCGTTCTCGATGTCGCTCCTTTGTGCTTGTCAGGGCTGTGGAGCCGATCCTCGCCAGAAGGGCAAGACTACGGCAATTCCGCATAAGGCCCGTCAGTGGCAGATAAACTGGGCGAAGACCGGCCTCACCGCGCCAGCACCAGTTCATCCAGCACAGCCTGCCAGTAGTGCTTCGTGGAGATGCGCACGCGCGTCACCGCCTTCAGCATCGGCGCGTAATGGACCGGCGTCAGCGCCGAAAGCACGATCTCGTCGCTGGCGACGAGATCGTCGCCGAGCCAGCTTTCGACCAGCGCCACCTCGCCTTCCGAGGCCAGCCATGCGGCGGCGAGCATCGCCGAATGGAAGCCGAAGGGCGTGGCACGGCCGAACTCCGCCGGATGGCCGCTGCTGGTGTAGGTCACATGGCCGCCAGAGAGATTGCCGTTGAGATACCCCTCGCTGTCCTTGACATATTGGCTCGTCAGGGCGTTGAGGTTGCGCCAGTCGAGCCCGCCATGGCCGGAAGGGACTTTCTGGAAGGGCAGCGCGGTGACGTCGTCGAAGCCGACCGTCTCGAGCGCCGCCTTGGCGGCGATCGCGCCCGGCCGCAAAAGGCCTAGATCGGCCGGATAGGGCGAGAGCGCGAGGCGCCGGTCAAGACCCGAGCCCGCAATCGCAAGCGTGTCGGCCTCGGCGGGAAGATCGATATGGAAGCTGCCGGGCGCGATCGGCCTGGTCTCCAGCAGCCTGCCCTTGCCCAGCAGCGAAAGCGTTGCCTCGGCCTCCGCGATGCCGCGCACGAAGCGCGCTGGCGAGAGGCCGACCATCGCGGGCAGATCCTCTCCCACCAGGCCGGCGGGTGAGCCTGGCAATCCGCTGAGCCTCAGCGACTGGTTCTCGTTGCCGGTGCTGACGCGCCAGCCTTTCGGCACGGAGACGCAGAAGCGGTAGGTTCCAGGCTTGCGCAGGACCGCGCGGCGCTTCTTTGTCGACATGACGAAATTGGCAAAGCCGCCATTGTTGGTGCGCACCGCTGCGAGGAAGGCGCCCTTCTCGTCATAGGCCCGCACCACGATGCCGCCTATCGGGCGGTCGGCCTTTCCGAATTTCCCGTCGCCGTCGACATCCATGAAGACGAAGGAGGAATAGTTGAGCGTTCCGCGACCGCCGCTCCAGTTGGTGCGGGGCGCATAATCGCGCGCGGGATCGGCGCTGCCGCGCGCCTTGCGGCGCGTGCGATGGAGATGCCGGGCGAGAATGATGAGAGCGATCGCGCCGGCGAGGAAGAGGGCCGAGACGAGAAGGATGAGGGTATTAGCCATGGCGGGCGAGCGATGGCTGGACAAAAATATTCAAGATGAAAAGCATAAAGTCTGCCCCCCCTTTTTATGACTTGCAAAACTAGCGTGGGACGTCGATGCCGCACAACCACCACTGATTAAACGCTAAGCGCAGGCCTTGAAATGCTGGAGGGACAGCGCCGACTTGCCCTTCTCCCCTTGTGGGAGAAGGTCAGGTAGCCACCTCCACCCACACCGGCGCGTGATCGCTGGCGTTGTCCTGTCCACGCACCCCGCGATCGATGCCGGCCCCTCTCAGCTTGCGCACCAGTTTCTTCGACAACAGGACGTGGTCGAGTCTCAGCCCCGCGTCGCGCGGCCAGCGGTTCCGGCGGTAGTCCCAGAAAGTGTAGAGCTTCTCCTCCTTCGGGAAGACTTTTCGCAGCGCATCCGTCCAGCCCTGCTCGATGAGCGCGGCGAAGGCGGCGCGGCTTTCAGGCTGCACCAGCGCGTTGTCGTCATAGGAGCGGGTTTGGTAGATGTCGCGCGGCTCGGGCACGATGTTGTAGTCGCCGGCGAGCACCACCGGCAGGCCGGTGTCGAGAAGCTCGCTGGCATGGGCCGCGAAGCGCTCGTGCCAGGCGAGCTTGTAGGCGAATTTCGGCCCCGGTTGCGGATTGCCGTTCGGCGCATAGAGGCAGGCAATGACGATGCCGTCGACCGCCGCCTCGATGTAGCGCGCCTGCCGGTCGCCATCGTCGCCGGGCAGCGCGTCGCGCGTCAGCACCGGCTCGGCGCCGCGCGCGAGAATGGCGACGCCGTTCCAGGTAGGCTCGCCCTTCCACACCGCGCCGTAGCCGGCGTTCGCCAGCCGGGTCAACGGAAACTGCGTGTCGCGCGCCTTGAGCTCCTGCAGGCAGACGACATCGGGTTTGGCGACGGCCAGCCAGGCGAGAAGGTTTTCCAGCCGGCTGTTGATGTTGTTAATGTTGAAGGTGGCGAGTTTCATTCAAGTCAGACTCGTCGGCGCAATCAGCCCGCGATCCAGGCCCTCACCGTCTCCGCCACCGTCTTCAGATGATCTGCCGTCGAAAACCCCGACACCGCCTTGCGGGGTTTCAGGTCGTGGTCGCCGTCCTCCAGCCAGACCACCTGAATAGCCTCGGACAGGCCGTAGGTCGCGACCTCGTCCTTCGTGCCGAACTCGTCGCGCGTGCCCTGGAAGATCAGTGTCGGGGTCTTCAAGTCAGCGAGGTGTTTTGTCCGGAGTTGCTCCGGCTTGCCGGGCGGATGGAAGGGATAGCCGAGGCAGACCAGGCCGGCGATCTCGCCCTTGGCGAACATCTCGTCGGCGACCATGGAGGCGACGCGCCCGCCCATCGACTTGCCGCCGATGATGAGCTTGCCGGTCACGCCCTTGGCGCGCAGATCGGCGATCGCCTTGATGTATTCGGGATTCACCGTCTCGGCGCGCGGCGGCGGCTTGCGGTGGCCGTAGCGGCGCGCCGCCATGTAGTGGAACTCGAAGCGCGCGACGCGAAAGCCGGCGGTGGCAAGCGCCTTGGCAGTGGCGGCCATCGAGGCGGAATCCATCGGCGCGCCGGCGCCGTGGGCGAGCAGGATGGTGACGGGGGCGGATTCGGGGCCGTCGAAGAGGAAGTAGGTCATGGCGTCTCCGGCGTGGGCGACCCCTTCTCCCCTTGTGGGAGAAGGTGGCCGAGCGAAGCTCGGTCGGATGAGGGGTGCTCCAGCTTGGCGGACACGCCCATCGATTTCCCGGCAAACGACAAGATCACCAGCGTCTCATTCCTTCCAACACCCCTCATCCGTCTCGGCGCTGCGCGCCGATCCACCTTCCCCCACAAGGGGAGGAGGAGAGGCGCTCACCCCGCCGTGCGCGCCATGTGCAGGTCCACGAACTGTATCCCCTTCTGCGCCAGCCTTGCCCATTCTGACCCCGCATCGAGCTCGAGATAGCGCACCCACAACCGGCGGGCCTCATTCAGATTTCCGGCGTCGAATTCCAGCCGCGCAAGGTTGAACACCGGATCGGCATAGGCCTTGTCGAGCGCGATCGCTTTTTGCAAATGCCTTCTCGCCGACGCCACCTTGCCCTCGTCGCTCATCAGCCCGGCAAGATTGAACCAGGCTTCGACAAAGCCCGGATCGAGTTTTATCGCACGGGCGTAGTCGTGCGCGGCGTCGGCCACACGGCCGGCGCCGCGCAGGCAGTTGGCGCGGTTGAAGGCGGCGATGGCATCCTTGGGATCGATCGCCAGGCAGCGCTGGTAGAGCGCGGCCGCGTCGTCGTGGCGCCCCCCCTCTTCCGCGGCTTCGGCCTCGGCGAACAACTCCTCAATCGTGTCGTCTTCCGGTGAGCCGAGATCGAACAGGAGCTGGCCGTCGAGTTCGCTCATCCCATCGTCGAGATAGATCGCATCCGGCCTGCCATGCTGCGAGCCAAGGTTGAGCGACTTGGCGGTGAGCGAGGCAACCGGGCCGGAGCGGTGGACGGAGCGCGCGATCGCGCCCCAGGTGGCGCCGCTGGCGATCAGCCCCGCATATTTGCGGGCCAGGATCAGGTCGCGGAAGGAGTAAGGCTCGGCATCATGCTCGAAGGCGTCGAACAGCGACAGCATGTCGAGATCGTCGCCGGTAAGCCGCGACTGGTCGATGAGAGATTGCCTGGAAAGCGAGGACGCCTCCGGCGCTTTCATCAGCCCGAGCAGGCGCAGAAACCCGTTCTCGCTGATGAGCGCACGCCCGGCGCCGCGCTCGGCTTTCGCGCGACGCTCGATCTCGGCGTCGTCGGCCTTCGTCGGCTTGACGAGAAGCGCGCGGCCGAACACGACATGCGTGGTGCGGCGCGTGACGCCGCGCCTCAGCTCGGCATGTCGGCGCTCGACCTCGCGCGCGCCGAGCCTGAGCGGAAAGGCTACAAACGCGCCAACGACGCCGAAGACGGCGCCGGGAACGATCGCCGGCCCTCCAGTCACTTCTTGCTCTTGCCGACGGCCTTCAACAGGTTCGCCTTCAGCGGATTCTCAGGCGCGCCGCCACCGGCGGCCGCCTTCCTGGCGGGCTTGGCCGGCGCCTCTTCGGCCTTGCTCTTCGACTTGGCCGGCGGCTTCGCCTGCTGCGACAGGCTCGCCTTCAGCGCATCCATCAGGTTGATGACATTGCCGCGCTCCGGTGCCGCCGCGATGATCGGCTTGTGGCCTTTCAGCTTCTCGCGGATCATCGCCATCAGCGCCACTTCGTAGCGATCCTCATAGTTCTTCGGATCGAAGTGGGTTTCCTTCTGCTTGATCAGCGCCTGGGCAAGCTCCAGCATTTCCGGGTCCGGCTTACCCGCCGGGATGTTGCCGAAATATTCAGCCGTGCCGCGCACTTCGTTGGGGTTCCTCAAGGTGCAGACGAACATGCCGTTCTCGCGCGCGCCGATCGTCACGACACGCTCACGGCTGGAGAGAACGAGGCGCGCAATCGCCAGCTTGCCGGATTTGCGCATGGCTTCCCGCAGCACGGCGAAGGTTTCCTCCGCCATGGCGCCGTCGGGTGCCAGATAATAGGGCGAGTCCTGGTAAATGACATCGACCTCGTCCTCGTCGACGAAGGCCTCGATGTTCATCGTGTGGTTGGATTCGATCCTCACCGCGTCGAGGTCGGCATCATCGATGATGATGTACTGCTTGTCCTCGTATTCGTAGCCTCTTACCAGATCCGAGCGTTCGACCAGGCCGAGCTCGGGGTCGACCGGCTTCATGTTGATGCGGTTGTGGGTCTTCTTGTGCAACTGGTTGAACGAGATGCGCTCGCTCGCGCTGGTGGCCGGATAGAGCCGAACCGGACAGCTGACGAGGCTGAGCTTGAGATAACCTTTCCAACTTGCCCTGGGCGCCATGATGAACTCCTACGCGGCCATGCACTGACGGTTAATTGCAGCGCTTCGTCCGAAGGACGAATGAGGCTGCGGAAATCCTACACCGACCCCTGATGGTACATGCAAATTGCTGACGAAGTGTTTTTGGGGCGGATTGGGCCGGAGGATAGTTCAAATTGTAGGAAGCGTCGATGGAGAGGGATTGAGACGCTGGCGATTGGCCGAAAGCCTTGATGCTTCGTCATTCTAGGGCGAAGCAAGGAGCGAAGCGACGCGCGCAGACCCTAGAATGACGAAAAACGGGAAGGCAAATCCCTCGCAGCCTCATCGATCTCCGCCCAGGGATCGCCCGACGTCTCCAAGAGCCCTGGCAGCGAGGCGTAGTTCAGATCCTCCGGCGCGTCGATCGTCTCCAGGTCCGTCCAACTCACCGGGGTCGAGGCCGGCAAATTGGTGCGGGCGCGCAGCGAATAGGGCGCCGCGGAGGTGTGGCCGCGGGCGTTGCGGTGGAAATCGATAAAGATGCGGCGCCTGCGGTTTTCCTTGCCCATCGTCGTGGTGAAGGTGTCAGGCGCGGTCGCGGCGAGAAAGGTGGAAATGGCGCTCGAGGCCTGGTGCAGTTTCTTCCAATTCTGCTTCTCCGTCACCGGCACGGTGATGTGGATGCCCTTGCCTCCGGAGGTCTTCGCGAACGGCACCAGGCCGAGGCTTTCCAGCCCACCCTTGATGTGGACGGCAGCCTCGACCACCTCGCGCCAGGAAATCCCCTCGCCCGGGTCGAGGTCGAAGACGATCTGATCCGGCTTGTCGAGCCTGGTGCGGTGCGCGCCCCAGGTGTGGAACTCGACAACGCCGAACTGCGCCAGCGCAAGGTAGCCCTTGGCGTCCTCGACCGAGAGATAGGTCTTGGTCTCGCCTTCCGAATTGGTGGACTCGAACACCGCTACCGATGGCGGCATGCCGGTGAAGGCGTGGCGCTGGAAGAAGCAGTCCTGTGGCTTGCCGGTCGGGCAGCGCACCAGCGACACCGGGCGGCCGATGATGTGCGGCAGCATGAAATCGCCGACCAGCGCGTAGTAGACGGCGATGTCGAGCTTGGTCGGCCCGGTCTTGCCGAAAAGCCGCCGCTCCGGATTGGTGACCCAAATGGCGGCAAGGTCGGATTCCGCGATCAGCCGCTTGCGCTTGACCGGCACCGGCGTGGTCAGGCCGCCGACATCGCGCAACCCGCGAAAGACGCCGTGGCGCAAGGCATTGTCGGCGGTGCGGTTGGCGTAGTGGATGCGGGCCGAGAGCAGCGGCTTGACCCAGTGCATCTCGCGCATGATCTCGCGCGGCACGCCTTCGGGCGGCGTGGCGCCGGCCGTCAGCCGCTCCAGCCTGGCGAGCAGGTCCGTCGCCATGTCGCGGTCGAAGCCGGTGCCGACCTTGCCGCGATAATGCAATTCGCCATCCTCGAACTCGGCCATGCCGAGCGCCGCCAGCCCCTCCGCCCGGTCGGAGACAGTGTAGCCGGCGATGACGAAATCGCCTGTCTTTTGCGCCTTGATCTTGGTCCAGCTCTTGGTGCGGCCGCTCTGGTAGATGGCGTCGGCGCGTTTGGAGACGACGCCTTCCAACCCCAGTTCCGTCGCCTGTTCGTATAGACCTCGCCCGTCGCCTTCGACATGGTCGCTGTACTGGATGGCGGAATTGGCGGCCTGACCGGCGAGCAGTTCGGCAAGCAATGCCTTACGCTTCTGCAGCGGCACCTTGCGCAGATCCCAGCCGTCGAGGTGGAGAAGATCGAAGGCGTAAAAATGCAGCTTCGAGCCGGCGCCCTCGGCCAGCGCGTCCTGGAGCAGCGCGAAGCGCGAGATGCCCTTCTCGTCGAGAACCATGATCTCGCCATCGATGATCGCCCGGCTGACCGGCAGGCGCGAGAAGGCCTGCGGGAGATTGCCATAGCGCTTCGTCCAGTCGATGCCGCCGCGAGTGATCAGCCGCACCTCGCCATCGATGACATGCGCCATGGTGCGGTAGCCGTCGAACTTGATCTCGTGCAGCCAGAGCTCGCGGGTTTTCTGTGCGGGGTGTTCGCTGCCCGGCGGCTCCGTCACCTGGGTAGCGAGCTGCGGCTCGATGCGGGTCGGCGGGTCGCCCTTGACGGCGCCAGGCAGCGTGCCCGGCTTCAATGAGCCGGCTCTCGGCGGCAGGCGCTGCGGCTTCTTCCGCGGCGCCGCCAGCTCTTCAATGCGGCGGCCGGACTTCACGCTTTCCGGCCGCGCCTCCAGAATGTCCAGCTTGGTGTCGGAGGCGAGGTCGCGCTCCTTGAACAAGAGCCAGTTCTTCTTGTTCTCGTCCTCGCCGGGCTTGGGCTTCAGCCTGGTCAGCATCCAGCCGCCATTGAGCTTCTGGCCGGCCAGCCGGAACTTGAAGGCGCCGGTCCTGAGGCTCTTTTCGACATCCTCCATCGGCGCCCAGGTGCCGGTGTCCCAGACGATCATCGGCCCGCCGCCATATTCGCCTTCGGGGATGACGCCCTCGAAGTCGATATATTCGATGGGGTGGTCCTCGGTCTCGACGGCGAGGCGCTTGTCGGCCGGGTTGAGCGAAGGCCCGCGCGGCACCGCCCAGCTTTTGAGCACGCCGCCGACTTCGAGGCGCAGGTCGTAATGGTCGGCGGTGGCGTGGTGCTTGTGGACGACGAAGCGGTTGCCGCCCTCGCCGATCAGTCCGCCAGTGGGCTCCGGCGTGCGGCTGAACTCTCGCTTGGCGCGGTAGGATTTGAGCTTGGAGGGCATGGGTTAGGCGCCAAGGCGCAGAGCAGACAATGGCAAAGGCCGCGTTCCGTCACACCCCCCTCTGTCCTGCCAGCATTTCGGATTTTCCGGCGCAGTGCGAGACGACGGCAGCCACGCTCAATCGTCGGCGGCCGGCGTCAATTCCAGCTCGGCGGGCGTCAACCCCTGCCTGAGCTGGTCAAGCCGGAACTCGTCGACCCAATAGGCCTCGCCATCGACCAGCACGCGCGCGCTGTAGGTGCCGCCGGAAAAGCTCTGCGCGGTGACATGGACCTTGTGGCGGTCGAGCGCCTTCTTCACCGCGGCGCGGCGGGAATTTTCTCTGGCGACGGGACTGGCCATGGCCTCACTCTGAACATGCTGCCGCGTGAAGGGCGGCGGATATAAGGATGGCGGAGAGCGGCGGGGGAGTCAATTTTGGCGCAACGGCGGCGATCGTTCCGGCAAGGTCGTGATTGCGAAAGCCCCTGAGCTTCGCCACCCACGGCCTAAGCCGGGGGATGGCGAAGTGGCTGGCTCAATAATTCATTCCCGCTCCGGGCGGCATTGCCGGAGCGGTCTCCTTCTTCGGCTTTTCCGCCACCATCGCCTCGGTGGTGACGAGCAGGCCGGCGATGGAGGCGGCGTCCTGCAGCGCGGTGCGCACCACCTTGGCGGGATCGATCACGCCTTGGCCGTAGAGATCGCCATAGTTGCCGGTCTGCGCGTTCCAGCCGAAGGAGAATTCGCCGCTTTCGCGCAACCTGCCGACGATGAGAGAGCCTTCTGCGCCGGCATTTTCGGCGATCTGGCGCACCGGCGTTTCCAGCGCGCGGCGCACGATCTCGATGCCGGTCCTCTGGTCCGCATTGTCGACGACGGCCCCGTCGAGCGCCTTTACGGCTCTCAGCAGCGCGACGCCGCCGCCGGGCAGGATGCCTTCCTCGACCGCCGCGCGTGTGGCGTGCAGCGCGTCGTCGACCCGGTCCTTGCGCTCCCGGACCTCGACCTCTGTCGAGCCGCCGACGCGGATGACAGCCACGCCGCCGGCGAGCTTAGCCAGCCGTTCCTGCAGTTTCTCGCGGTCATAATCTGAGGTGGTCTCGTCGATCTGCTGCCGGATCTGGGCGACGCGGCCCCGGATCTCCTCCTTCCCACCGGCGCCATCGACGATGGTGGTGGTTTCCTTTTCGACGGTCACCCGCCTGGCGCGGCCGAGCATCTCGAGCGTGACATTCTCCAGCTTGATGCCGAGATCCTCGGAGATGACCTGACCCCCGGTGAGGATGGCAATGTCTTCCAGCATCGCCTTGCGACGGTCGCCGAAGCCGGGCGCCTTGACGGCGGCGACCTTCAATCCGCCGCGCAGCCTATTGACGACCAGCGTCGCCAGAGCTTCGCCCTCGACATCCTCGGCGATGATCAGCAGCGGCTTGCTCGACTGCACCACCGCCTCAAGGATCGGCAGCAGCGCCTGCAGGTTGGAGAGCTTTTTCTCGTGGATCAGCAGATAGGCCTCCTCCAGCTCGACGCGCATCTTGTCCTGGTTAGTGATGAAATAGGGGCTGAGATAGCCGCGATCGAACTGCATGCCCTCGACGACCTCGAGCTCGGTTTCGGCGGTCTTGGCCTCCTCGACGGTGATGACGCCTTCATTGCCGACCTTCTGCATCGCCTCGGCCAGGAAGCGGCCGATCTCGGCATCGCCATTGGCCGAGATGGTGCCGACCTGGGCGATCTCGTCGTTGCGGGTCACCTTGCGGGCATTGGCCTTGATCTCGGCCACGACCGCCTCGACGGCGCGATCTATGCCGCGCTTCAGGTCCATCGGGTTCATGCCGGCGGCGACGGCCTTCGCCCCTTCCCGCACGATGGTCTGAGCAAGGACCGTGGCGGTGGTGGTTCCGTCGCCGGCGATGTCGCTGGTCCTCGACGCCACTTCGCGCACCATCTGTGCGCCCATGTTTTCGAACTTGTCCACCAGTTCGATTTCCTTCGCCACCGTCACACCGTCCTTGGTGATGCGAGGGGCGCCGAACGACTTGTCGATGACCACGTTGCGGCCCTTGGGCCCGAGCGTCACCTTTACCGCGTCGGCCAGGATATCGACCCCGCGCAGCATCTTGTCGCGGGCCTCGGTGTGGAATTTCACTTCCTTGGCAACCATGGAACCCTCCCTCCGCGAACGCCCTCTTCTGGGCCGCGCGCGTCTATCGAACTAGTCTGGCGCCTAGGGGTTTCAAGGCCGAAACCCGGAATTTTTCGGCGCCTGTCTTAATTTCAACGCACTGTAATCATGGGCTTATTCAGGATGGTGGGAGGACAAGCAGCGGCTGCCGCGCTGCCAGGCGAACTTGTGCAGTGCAGCATCGGAACACTTCGCCTTGTCAGCCCGTTCGAGTGATCCGGCGGCCGGCCTTGCCAGGCATTCGCGCAGGGCCGCAGAAGGTGGGCCGCGCCGCCGCCTTGCGCCGGCAAGCGAAGGAGATTGCAATGGTGCAGATCAGGGCGATGGCAAAGAACGACCTGGCAGAGGTATCGCGGTTGCTCGGAGGGTCCTGGCGGCGGACCTATTCGCCGATCATGGGTGAAGAAAACACCGCTCGGCTTTCCGACGAGAAGCACGCGCCGGAGAAATTGGCCGAGGAGCTCGCCGACCACGACAAGAT
>NZ_RZSL01000008.1:0-38932 GCF_003997355.1 Mesorhizobium sp. M1E.F.Ca.ET.041.01.1.1
TCATGGGCGCGGCAGGCACCTTGCGGGAGTTCGCGCCGGCACTGCCGGAGAAGGACCGGGCGGATCTCCTGGCGACGGTGCTGAATGAATCGGAACGGCTGAACCGCTTCATCGCCAACCTGCTCGACATGACCAAGATCGAATCCGGCGCGATGGAGCCGAACTATGCGTTCCACTACGTCGGCGACATTGTCGGATCGGCGCTCAATCGTGCCAGCAAGATCACCGGCGAGCACAGGATCGAGACCGATATTCCACCGGATTTGCCGATGCTGCGGCTCGATCCCGTGCTGTTCGAGCAAGCGCTGTTCAACCTTCTCGACAATGCCGCGAAATATGCGCCGCCTGGCTCGATTATCCGCCTGCAAGGCTGGGTCGACAATGGGTCCGTCATCCTGCAGGTCATGGATGAGGGGCCGGGCATCCCGCCGGGCGACGTCGAACGGATCTTCGATACCTTCTACCGCGTGCGCAAGCGCGACCAGGTCCGTGCCGGAACGGGGCTTGGCCTGTCGATCAGCCGCGGCTTCATCGAGGCCATGGGCGGCACGATTTCGGCGGCGAACCGCACCGACAGGCCGGGCGCGATCTTCACCATCCGCATGCCGGTGCCGGAAGAAATTCCGGACCTGGCCGTCGCCAAAACGGATGACGCTGCATGACCAATCAGAACGTCAGCATCCTGGTCGTCGACGACGAGCCGCCGATCCTCAAGCTGCTTCGCGTCGGCCTTGGCAGCCAGGGCTATTCGGTCTCCGAGGCGCCGAACGCCAGGGCCGCGATCGAGTTCATGCAGATGCAACGGCCCGACCTGATCCTGCTCGACCTCGGCCTGCCCGGCATGACCGGCCTCGAGCTGCTCGGCAAATGGCGCAACGACGGGCTCGACATTCCCGTTGTCATCCTTTCAAGCCGCACCGACGAGGCCGGCATCGTCTCGGCGCTCGAGCTCGGCGCCGACGACTACGTGACGAAACCCTTCGGCATGAACGAGCTGGTCGCCCGCATCCGTGTGGCGCTGCGCCACAAGTTCCAGCAGCAGGGCGAGAAGCCGGTATTCCAGACCGGAGACCTGTCGGTCGACCTGGTGAAGCGCATCGTCAAGGTCGAGGGCAAGGAGGTGAAGCTGTCACCCAAGGAATACGACATCCTGCGCATCCTCGTGCAGTATGCCGGCAAGGTGCTCACCCACCAGTTCCTGATGAAGCAGCTCTGGAACGATTCGACCGACGTGCAATATCTCAGGGTCTACGTCCGCCAGTTGAGGCAGAAGATCGAGAAGACGCCGGACCAGCCGCGCTACATCATCACCGAGACCGGCGTCGGCTATCGTTTGCGCGAGGTCGACTGAACCATGGTACATCCAGACAAGCACCCTATATTACGGCCAGGTTCAGTTTTTCATGCGGGAAGGAAGCGATGTCGCATCCTCGCTTTTTGGTGGTCTTGACATCGCTGTCTCTGGCGACCGCCGCCCTTTTGGGCGCAGCTTTAGATGCCTCGGCCCAGGTCGTCATCCCGACGAACCGTAATGGCCTGATCCAGCAGAACGAACTGCAGACGCTCCGCAACCAGTTGCAGCGGCAGCAGTTCCAGCAACAGCAGCAGCTCTATCGCGAGCAGGACCGGCAGATCGTGCCGAAGCCTCGCCCTGAAGTGCCGATCGTCAAGCAGAATTGCCAGTCGCAGGTGATCGGCACCACGATTTCGCGGGTTTGCCGCTGACATTTAGCCTTTTTCGGTTTATTTAGCCGACTTACTTGCTGGCGAGAGCCGGAATTGCAAGGGGACGGTTTTAGAGCAATTCCAGGAAAAGTGTATAACGGTTTTCCGTCCGGAATTGCGCAAAAACAAATAGTTAGTTCAGCGTTTCCGTGAAACGATGAACTGCTCTAGGGTTTGCAGGGGCGGGATTTTGCCGTGTGCGGACAGCGCGCGGCGCGGACGCTGCTCTCATCGGATTTTGGAATGGCAACTGCCAAGAAGAATGCAGTGCGCAAGGCAAAGAAAGGAGAGCGGATCCGTCAGGTGGCGGCCATCCCCTTTCGTTTGAGCGAGGGAGGCAATCTCGAAATATTGTTGGTCACCTCACGCACGACCAGGCGCTTCATCGTACCCAAGGGCTGGCCGATGAAGGGCAAGAGCGGGCGCAAGGCGGCCGCGATCGAGGCCCAGGAGGAGGCAGGCGTGCTCGGCAAGGCGCTGAAGCAGCCCGCCGGCACCTATTCTTATTGGAAACGCATGGCCAGCCGCTTCGTCCGTGTCGACGTGGTCGTCTACCTGCTCGAAGTCGCCGAGGAGATGGCCGACTGGCGGGAGGCCGCGAACCGGCAACGCGCCTGGCTGCCGGTGGCCGACGCGGCCCTGCTCATCGATGAGCCGGAGCTTTCGACCCTTCTGAGGGATTTGACGGTCCCTGCGGCCGAGCCGGCCTGAGACGGTCTTCTACTCGGAGTCGCCGGGAAAGGGGCGTGCCGGCGTGCCGGTATAGGCCCACAGCCATTCGCGGGGCAGCGGCCCCTTGTTGCGGTCGCTTTCCTGCGACTGCTCCCAGGCATGCGCCAGGATGCCGACCGAGCGCGACAGGACGAACAGGCCGCGTGTCAGCGCCGGCGGAAAGCCAAGCTCGCCATAGATGACGGCGGTGGCGCCGTCGATGTTGAGCGGGATCTTCTTGCCCTTGCGCTTTGCCATTTCCGCCTCGATCGCTTCGGCAATGTCGGCGAAGCGGCCGCTGACGACGCCGCGCACGGCGAAGTCACGCGTCAGTTCGATGAGGCGCGGCGCCCGAGGGTCGACCGGGTGAAAGCGATGGCCGAGACCCGGCACATAGCCTTCTTCCTCGGCAAAGAAGCGGTCGAGCCGCGCCGATACGGCCTCGCCGAGCGTCAGCCCCCGGTCCAGCGCCTCTGCGATATCGCCGTAGAAGGACAGCGCCTGCTCGCCGGCGCCGCCATGCACGTCGCCAAGCACATTGATGGCCGAGGCCATGGCATTGTTGATGCCGACGCCGCAGGTGGCCGCCATGCGGGCGATGGCGATCGACGGCGCCTGCGGGCCATGGTCGACGGCGGCTCCCAACGCGATGCCGAGCAGCGCCGCCTGCTCCTCGCTTGGCAGTTCGCCGCGCAGCATCAGCCAGATCATCGCCGGAAAGCTGATGCGCCCGATCAGGTCCTGGATCTCATAGCCGCGCAGCCGGATCATGCCGGGCCGCATCTCTATGATGCCGGTCTGCCACCATTGCTCGCCGCGCTCGCGGCCGGTCTTCTTCTCCGCGCTCATGTCCGGGCTCTCATCTTGTCGCGTTCCGGCAACGCCGCGAACACTTCGTCCATATGCTCGCCGAGCCGCGGCGGCGGCGCGGCCGGCGCGGGCGCCGCGCCGTCGACCATGAAACCGCCGCGCACCACCGTCAGCGGCTTTTCCATGCCAGGCACATGCCGGAAGCGGGTCGCCATGCCGCGCTCCGTCACCTGGCGTTCCTCCAGCACTTGCGGGATCGTCAGCACACGTCCCGCCGGCACGCCGGCCCGGTTGAGCTTTTCTTCCCAGGCCGCGGCCGGGGCGCCGGCAAGCGTTTCCTCGATCAGCGTCTTCAACGCGGCCCGGTTCTCCTTGCGCGTCTCGCGTTCAGCGAAGCGCGGATCCGACGCCAGTTCAGGGCGTCCGATCAGCCCGCAAAGGGTGACGAACTGCTCCTGCTTGTTGGCGGCGATGTTGAGCAGGCCGTCGCCGGTGCGGAACGCACCGGACGGGGCCGCCGTCATGTTCTCATTGCCCATGGGCTGGGGCTCGACGCCCGCCGTCAGATAATTCGACACCGGCCAGCCCAGCGCCGACAGCGTGCATTCGAGCATCGAGACGTCGAGGAAAGCGCCCTCGCCGCTCGTCTTCTGCCTGACAAGCGCCGCGGCGATCGCGAAGGCCCCGACCAATCCGCCCAGCGTATCGGCGACGGGATAGCCGACGCGCAGCGGCGCGGTCTCCGGCGTGCCGGTTATGCTCATGATCCCCGAAAGCCCCTGGATGATCTGGTCGTAGGCCGGGTTGCCGCGCATCGGACCGGTCTGGCCGAAACCGGATATCGCGCAATACACGAGGCTCGGCCGGACTTCCTTCAGCCTCTCATGCCCGAGGCCAAGCCGATCCATCACGCCCGGCCGGAAATTCTCGACCAGCGCGTCCGACGTGGCGACCAGATCGAGGAAACGCTCGCGGTCGGCCTCCTTCTTCAGGTCGAGCACGACAGATCGTTTGCCGGCGTTCTGCGCCAGGAAGGACGCGCCCATCCCGGCTCTGTTGAGTTCCGGCGAGGCGCCGAGCTGGCGCGCGAGATCGCCGCCCGGCGGCGCCTCCACCTTGATGACGTCGGCGCCGAGCAGCGCAAGCTGGTAGGCGCAGTACGGGCCTGCCAGCACGTTGGTGAGATCGAGAACGCGGACACCGGAAAGCAGGTCTGTCATGATGCTCCAAATCGATCAGGCATCGCCCGGCACATGTTCCGGCCCGCGTGTCCGCCGATGTTCGATCCAGGCCCAGATATGCGGGCCGACAAGGCCGATGAAGGCCAGCGTGAGAAGCGTCAGCGACAGCGGATGCCTGTAGAACACCGTCCAGTCGCCATTGGCGATCGTCATCGCCCGGCGGAACTGCGTCTCGGCGAGCGGTCCGAGGATCATGCCGATGATGACGGGCGCCGTCGGGAAGTCGAAGCGGCGCATCAGGAAGCCGGCGGTCCCCAGCAGATAGAGGATGACGAGGTCGGTCGGCGACTGCGAGATGCCGTAGGTGCCGACGGTGGCGAACACCAGGATGCCGGCATAGAGCTGCGGCGCCGGGATCTTCAGCAACCGCACCCAGAGGCCGATCAGCGGCAGGTTGAGGATGACCAGGATGACGTTGGCGATGAACAGGCTGGCGATCAGGCCCCAGACGAGGTTGGCCTGTGTCGTCAACAGCAGCGGCCCGGGATTGATGCCGTAACTCTGGAAGGCCGACAGCATGATCGCGGCGGTCGCCGAGGTCGGCAGGCCGAGCGTCAGCATCGGCACCAGCACGCCGGCCGCGGACGCGTTGTTGGCGGCCTCCGGCCCGGCGACGCCCTCGATGGCGCCAACGGTGCCGAACTCCTCCCTGTGCTTGGAGAGCTTCTTCTCGATGGCATAGGACAGGAAGGTCGGGATTTCGGCGCCGCCGGCGGGCATGGCGCCGATCGGAAAGCCGATCGCGGCGCCGCGCAGCCATGGCTTCCACGAGCGCGCCCATTCGGCGGCCGTCATGTAGAGCGAGCCCTTCAGCGGTACGATCTCATCCTTGCCGGCATAGCGGCGCGAGGCCATGTAGAGTGTCTCGCCGACCGCGAAGAGGCCGACCGCGACGATGATGACGTCGACGCCGTCGAGCAGTTCGCCCATGCCGAAGGTAAAGCGCGGTTGCCCGGTCTGCAGGTCGACGCCGATCATGCCGATGACGAAGCCGACGAACAGGCTGGTCAGCCCGCGCACCGAGGATGAGCCGAGCACCGCCGAAACGGTGATGAAGGCGAGCACCATCAGCGAAAAATACTCGGCCGGCCCGAAGGCCAGCGCGAACTTGACCACGATCGGCGCCAGGAAGGCGACGCCCAGCGTGCCGAGCGTGCCGGCGACGAAAGAGCCGATCGCCGAGGTCGCGAGTGCAGCGCCGCCACGCCCCGAGCGCGCCATCCGGTTGCCTTCCAGCGCGGTGACGATGGTGGCGCTTTCGCCTGGCGTGTTGAGCAGGATCGACGTCGTCGAGCCGCCATACATGGCGCCGTAGTAGATGCCGGCGAACAGGATGAAGGAGGCTTCCGGCGCCACCTGGTAGGTGATCGGCAAAAGCAGCGCGATGGTCAGCGCCGGCCCGAGGCCTGGCAGCACGCCGATCGCGGTCCCGAGCGTCGTGCCGACCAGGCACCACAACAGATTGGTCGGCGTGAAGGCGACTGCAAATCCGTGCGCGAGATAGCCGAGCGTGTCCATCGTCTCAGCCCTTCCCGATGCCGAAGACGGCATTGATCAGCACATTGAGCTGGTCCTCGATCAGCCCGGCGCCGATGTTGACGCCGAGCGCCCTGGCAAAGCCGAAATAGGCCGCCAGCGCCAGCACCAGGCCAAGCAGCGCGTCGCGCAGCGGGTGCCGGCTGCCGAAGCCGAAGCAGACCAGCACGAACATGATCACCGAGGCGGCGGTGAACCCGAGCGGCTGGATCAGAAGCAGATTGGCGACCAGGCCCGCGACCACGAAACCCATCGACGCCCAGTCGGTCGGCGTCTCCTTCTCCTCCTCCGGCTGCCAGCCGCCCCGCAGGGCGGCTAGGATGAGCAGCAGGGAAAGCAGGATCATCCCGGCCATGGTGATATAGGGAAAGACGGTCGGGCCGACCTTGGAATAGAGCGGAGACACCGGGATCGCCAGGGTCTGCCAGGCAACGGCGCCGGCGCAGGCCAGAAGCCCGATGCCGATCAGCAATTCGGGTACGGCAAGGCGCGGCGGTGACGCCTGCTGGTCGCTGGTGCTCATGATCTCCTCCCCGGATGGCCGGCATTCAACCGCCGGCATCGCTGCAGTTTCAATGCTGCTCGATCACCTGTCCATGCTGCTCCGAAGGGGAGCCAGGCCCCTTCGGAACACTGGGCGGTCCGGAGCTCAGGCGAGGCCGAGATCCTTGAGGATCGCGCCGATGCGGGCGGTGTCGTCGGCGACGAACTTGGCGTAGTCGTCGCCGGTCAGCAGGATCGACGTCCAGTTGCGGTTCTTGCACTCGGTTGCCCAGGCATCGCTCTTGGCCATGGTCTCGACCAGCTTGATCATCGCCGCCTTGTCCTCATCGGAAACGCCGGGCGGGGCGAAGACGCCACGCCAGTTGAACAATTCGACGTCGATGCCGGCCTCCTTGAGCGTCGGCGCGTCGATGCCTTCCTGGCGTTTGTCGGCCGAGATCGCCAGCAGCCTGAGCGCCCCCGCCTTGATCTGCTCGGAGAACTCGCCATAGCCGGAAATGCCGGCCGCGACCTGGTTGCCGAGCAGCGCCGACAGCGCCTCGCCGCCGCCGGCGAACGGCACGTAGGACAAGTTGGCGGCAGGCACGCCGGCCGTCTTGGCGATCAGGCCGAACAGGATGTGGTCGGAACCGCCGGCCGAACCGCCGGCCACCGGAACCTTCGTGGGATCCTCCTTCAGCGCCGCGACGAAATCGGCGGCCGTCTTGAACGGCGAGGCAGCCGGCACCACCAGCGCCTCGAACTCGCCGGTGAGGCGCGCGATCGGCGTCACTTCGGTCAGGTTATTGGCCGACTTGTTGGCGATAATGGCGCCGACCATGACCATGCCGGCGACCATCAGCGAATTGCCCTTGCCCTTCCACTGGTTGACGAATTGCGGCAGGCCGACCGTGCCGCCGGCGCCGCCGACATTGGTGATCTGCGAACCCGAGATCAATTTCTCGGAGCGCAGCACCTGGTCGATCGTGCGCGCGGTCTGGTCCCAGCCGCCGCCGGGTGCCGCCGGCACGAAAATCTGGATCTGCGGGGTGTCCTGCGCAAAGGCGGGTACGAAATGCAAAGCCGCGAAGCCGGCGGCGGTGCTCGTCAAGAATCTGCGTCTGTTCAGCATGGGATTCCTCCAAATCACGACACCTCCTCCGGTGCCTGCCAAGACGTGGCCTGAATTAAGACCCGCATTCGAGTTCAAGCATTTGTGACAGCGTTCTGTCAACGGGAATGCCATTCTGCTGGACAGAACGCATCGGACCGGACTAAATCCGCATGTCCGGGACCATTCCCGGATGGGCGACCACGATGAAATCGTCACCGGAATGACAGACATACCTCCCAGCCCAGCCCAGGCCGACGGCGTTGCCGCGCTCGATCGCGCAATCGCCATCCTGGACGCATTCACCATTGCCGACCGGTCGCTCGGGCTCGCCGAGATCGCTGCCCGCACCGGCCTCTACAAGAGCACCATTCTGAGGCTGGCCAATTCGCTGATGCGCGGACAATTGCTGGAGCGCCTGGAAGACGGGCGCTACCGCATCGGACCGGCCACCTTCAGGCTTGGCGCGCTCTACCAGCGCTCGGTTGTGGCGATGGATATCCTGTTGCCGATCATGCGCGACCTCTCCGAGCGGAGCTGGGAGAGCGTTGCCTTCTACGTCCGCTCGGGCGACGTGCGCACCTGTCTCTACCGGGTCGAGTCCAAGCACCCGATCCGCTACACGATCCGGGAAGGCGACGTCCTGCCTTTGCTGGTGGGCTCCGGCGGCCGCGTGCTCGCCGCCTTTTCCGGCCAGCAGGGCGAGCCCTACGAGACGATCCGCAGAACCTATAGCTGCATTTCGATCGGCGATCGCGACCCGCAGACCGCAGGCATATCCGCGCCCGTGTTCGGGCCGGGGCGGACATTGGTCGGCGCGCTGACGCTGGCCGGCCCAGGCACCCGCGTCGACGCCGCCTTCCTCAAGCGCATGAAGCGCCCGCTGCTCGAGGCCGCCGCCCGCGCCACGCGCGCCTTCGGCGAGGACGCATCCATGCTGGATGAGGCAAGCCTCGACGTGGACGCTGCAGTCTGAGCATTCCCCCAGATCCCCTGCTTGACTCACATATAGCTCAATGGTTATAGGTCAATCAATAGCCATTGGGTTATTGATCCAGATGTCGACCGCGCACGATGTGCTCTTCCGGACGCTTGCCGATCCGACAAGACGCGCCATTTTTGAACGTCTGTGCCATCAAGGCGAGCAGACGGTTGGAGCATTGACAGCGCAGGCCGGCGTCTCGCAGCCGGCGGTGTCGAAGCATCTTGGCGTGCTCAAGGAAGCCGGGCTGGTGCGCGACCGACACGAGGGCCGGCAGACTCACTATAGCGCGCAGGTCGGCGCGCTGGCGCCGCTGATGGACTGGACAAGGCAAATGGCCGGGTTCTGGGAGAGCCGGTTCGACGATCTCGAGGATCTGCTGAAGAGGATGGATCAATGAACGATATGCCGGCCGGAACGCGCTCCGTCGTTGTCGAGCGCGAGATTCCCTATCCGCCGGAAAAGATCTGGCGCGCGCTGACCGTACCGCATCTTATCGAGGAGTGGCTGATGAAGAACGACTTCAAGCCGGTCGTGGACCATCGTTTCGAACTCAGCGCGGACTGGGGAGGCGTCGAGTGTCAGGTCCAGACCGTCGAGCCCAACAAGACGCTGTCCTACACCTGGGACACCAAGGACCTGGAAAGCGTCGTCACCTGGACGCTCACCCCGACGGGCTCAGGCACTCGTCTGCGCATGGAGCAGACGGGCTTCCGGCTGGATCAGGAGCCGTATTTCCGGGGTGCCACTGTCGGCTGGCCGAGATTCCTCACAGCCCTGGAAGAGGTTCTGGCGCGGATCGAAGACTGAAGTCCCGCCGAAGCGCTCAAAAAAGCAGGCATCGTTTGGCGGGTGGCAAACCGCGAGCGAAAGCAATGGAGAAACGCAATGAAGATCAAGCTGACCAGCGTCTATGTCGACGACCAGGAGAAGGCTCTCGGCTTCTATACCGACGTGCTGGGCTTCAACAAGAAAGCCGATTTCACCAATGGACCGTTTCGCTGGCTGACCGTCGCCTCGCCTGACGACCCGGACGGCACCGAACTACAGCTCGCGTTGAATGACAATCCGGCGGCCAGGACCTATCAGCAGGCTATCTTCAAGCAGGGCCAGCCGGCGCTCATGCTGTTCACCGACGACATCAAGGGCGACCACGAGCGCATCACGGCAAATGGCGGCAGCTTCGCCATGGCGCCGACCGAGGTGACCGGTTCGACCATCGCGCAGATCGACGACACCTGCGGGAATCTCATCCAGATCACGCAGCTGGCGCGCTGGTAAGTCCGCCGTTTCATTGGTTTTTTCAGAGGAGGCAGCATTGGAATGGAGCAAGTGGATCAGGCAGTTGCATCGCTGGCTGTCGATCATTTTTACCGTGACCGTCATCGCCAACTTCGTCGCCATGGCATTGGGCGAGCCCCCCGCCTGGGTGGTCTATTCGCCGCTCCTGCCGCTTTTCCTGCTGCTGTTCAGCGGCCTCTATATGTTCGTGCTGCCCTATGCCGTCAGATGGCGCGGTGAGCAAGCAAGCGAGCGCATAGGACCGGCCTGATGGCGAAGGCGAAATCGCCGAAGCCTGCCGCCAAGCCCCCGGGCGCGAAGTCCGTCCTGCTTTCAGGCGGCAATCCGCAGATCGCCAAGGGCTACGGCGACGCTCCCGTGCAGGCCTATATCGCGGCGATGCCGGGTTGGAAGAGCGAGGTCGGCCGCCGGCTCGACCAGCTCATCATGCAGGCCGTCCCCCACGTGCAGAAGGCCGTGAAATGGAACTCGCCGTTTTACGGGATGGAAGGTGAAGGCTGGTTTCTCGGCATCCATTGTTTCACCAGGTACATCAAGGTGGCCTTCTTTCGCGGCATGTCGCTCGAGCCCGTGCCGCCCGGCGAATCCAAGAGCAAGGACACGCGCTATTTCCACATCCACGAGGCCGACCAGCTCGATGAAGCGCAATTCGTCTCCTGGGTGAAACAGGCAAGCCGATTGCCTGGTGAACGAATGTAGGCGCACTATTGATCAAGCGCGGCCCTCCCGGGAGCGTACCGTGGCGATCCACTATCCAGCATTGAAGGAGAACAGACATGGAGAAAAGCGGATCGCCGGGAAGCAAATCTCCGTCCGAGCTGATCGATGGACGTATCGAGGAATTGGGCGACTGGCGGGGTGAGATGCTTGGCCGCCTCCGTGCCCTGATCAAGGAGGCCGATCCAGACGTCACCGAGGAATGGAAGTGGCGCGGGGTGCCGGTTTGGGAGGACGCCGGAATGATCTGCACCGGCGAGACCTACAAGGCTGTCGTCAAGCTGACCTTCGCCAAGGGCGCGGCGCTGCCCGATCCCGCAGGCCTCTTCAACTCCAGCCTCGAGGGCAACACAAGGCGCGCCATCGATTTTCGCGAGGGCGAGGAGATCGACGGGGAAGCGCTCAAGGCTCTGGTTCGTGCTGCAGCGGCGCTGAACAAGTTCAAAGCCAAACGCTGATCGGCGGAGCCTGCTGGGCGCGCCATTCACCTTTATTCAGGCGAGCGGGACTCGGAGGGCTATACTAGGCTGGAAATATCCACAGGACGCGGCGCAAGCCGCGGACTGTTTTGTCGAAGACTTTCGAAAACAAATACTGCGCGAATTTATCGGCTGTTAAGCCAGACACGCTATCTGGATTGTCGTCGCCGATTGCCGGCAGACATGAGGGGAACAACATCGTCTCAACCGACGGATGAACCGGTCGGACAGACGTCGACGGGGTCAAGGCAGGCTCCATGGGAATGCGATGAAGCTCTCATCGACGGATGCCAGCCCGCGCCTCATCGGGCTGGTCTGGCCTTTCATTGCGGTCGTCCTGATCCAGGCACTGGTGGCCAGCCTCAGCCTCTACACGCTGTCGGCCGTTCGCGCCTATGTCGGCGGCGAAAGCCAGTGGTCGAAAGGGCAGAAGCAGGCCATCTACTTCCTCAGCCTCTATGCCGATACCGGCAGGCCGGAATATTTCAGCGAATACCGCCAGGCCATTGCCGTGCCGCTCGCCGATCGCTCGGCCAGGCTAGCGCTCGAACAGGCTGAGCCTGATACCGATGCCGCGCGACAGGGTTTCCTCAGCGGCAACAACCATGCCGACGACATTGCCGGCCTGATCTGGCTGTTCCAGAATTTCCGCCGCGTGAGCTACCTCGACACCGCCATCCGTCACTGGACGGAAGCCGACGAGATGATCCTCGCCATCGAGAGGCTCGGCGACGACATGCACAGAAGGCTCGAACAGGGGTCCGCGTCGCAGGCTGAGATCAGCGCCTGGAAAGCCGATATCCATCAGCTCGACCACCGCATCGGACCACTGTCCAAGGCCTTCTCCGACAGCCTCGGCGAGGGCTCGCGCTTCATCAAGATGGCGCTCACGGCCGCCAACCTCGTCACCGCGGCGCTGCTTATCTTGCTGGCGGTGTGGCGCACACGAAAGCTGATGGCTCAGCGGCAGGCCTTCCGAAGCGCCTTGAATGCCGAGCGCGAACGCGCGCAGATCACGCTGGCCTCGATCGGCCAAGCCGTCGTCAGCACCGATGCGGTTGGGCGGCTCGACTACATGAATGCCGTCGCCGAACGCTTGCTCGCCAGCCCCCTTGGCGCCGCGAGGGGCAAGCCTGTGGCCTCGCTGTTCCGGCTGATCGACAAGGATAGCGGTGTCGAGGAAACCGACCTGATCCCGCGCTTGCTGGCCGGCGAGCCCCGCCGCTCCAACGTGCGGCCACAGCTCCTGGAGCGCCCCGACCGCTCCGTCGTGCCGGTCGCGCTCAACGGCGCGCCGCTCAGCGTCTCCGGCAAGATCGTCGGCGCCGTTCTTGCTCTGCACGACATGACCCGCGAGCAGGACTTCATCGAGCGCCTGTCGTGGCAGGCATCGCACGATGCGCTCACCGGTCTCGTCAACCGCCGAGACTTCGAGAGCCGGCTGGCAGGCGCGATTTCTCAGCCGCCGGAAAAGCCGCGCGTGCATGCGCTGATGTATCTCGACCTCGACCAGTTCAAGCTGGTCAACGACACTTGCGGCCATGCGGCGGGCGACCAGCTTCTGCGCCAGATCTCGGTGTTGCTGCTCAACGAATTGCCCACCGGCGACATCCTGGCCAGGCTGGGCGGCGACGAGTTCGGCGTGCTGCTGTTCGATTGCGACACCGGCTCCGCCATCGCCACGGCGGAGCGGCTGCGCGCCACCGTCCAGGATCTGCATTTTTCCTGGGAAGGCAGGCCCTTCAACATCAGCGTCAGCATCGGCATGGTCGAGATTGCCGATTGCGGGATGTCGCTGGAGGAGGTGCTGCGCGCCGCCGATGTCGCCTGCTACATGGCGAAGGAAAAGGGACGCAACCGCATTCAGCTCCACAGCGACAGCGATACGGCGCTGCGCGAACGTTTCGGCGAGATGGCCTGGGTCCAGCGCCTGCATGCCGCGCTCGACGAGAACCGCTTCAGGCTGCATGCGCAGGAGATCTCGCCGCTCAATGAGAATGTCGCCGAGGCCGGCGCGCATATCGAGATCCTGCTCAGGCTGACCGACGAGGACGGCAACTTCGTCACGCCGCAAAGCTTCATCCCGGCGGCCGAGCGCTACGGACTTATGCCGGCGATCGACCGCTGGGTGGTTCGCAACACTTTCCAAATTCTCGCGGCCAGGCTTGCCGATCCGCGCGCCACGCCGATATCCACCTGCGCCATCAATCTTTCCGGCGCCAGCTTCGGCGACGAGACTTTCCTCGGCTTCATGCGCGAGCAATTCGCGGCCCATGGCATTGCGCCCCAGACGATCTGCCTGGAGATCACCGAGACAAGCGCCATTGCCAACCTGACGGAAGCCATGCGCTTCATCGCCGACCTGCGCGGCCTGGGCTGCCGCTTCGCGCTCGACGATTTCGGCTCCGGCATGTCGTCTTTCGCCTATCTGAAGCACCTGCCGGTCGACTACCTCAAGATCGACGGCAGCTTCGTCAAGGACATGCTGGACGACCGCATCGACCGCGCCATGGTCGAGATGATCCATCACATCGGCAAGGTGACGGGAAAACGCACCATCGCCGAATTCGTCGAGAGCGACGGCATCATCGAGGCCTTGCGCAAGATCGGCGTCGACCACGCGCAGGGCTATGCCATCGCCAGACCGCAGCCATTCGACGCGACGACGGTTTTCCGCGGCGGCCGGATCGACCGGGGTGCGACCGTCGATGCCTGGGAGGGTTTGGCGCAGACGTTACGCCGCAAGGCCGGCTGACGCGGTTCCGCGATCCCCATTGCAGCTACCACCTGCACCTAAGCTGTCGCCCCTCCAGCCCGCCGCTCCAGCAGGATCGTCGGCTTGTCGTGATAGGTGGTGCGCAGGATTTCGCGATAGCCGTTCCTTTCAGCCACTTTAAGCGAGGCACCATTTTCAGGATCGATGATGCAGACGGTCCTTGCCCGCCCGAACACCGCGTCGCCCCAGGCGACGATGCGCCCGACGACCTCGCTCGCAAGTCCCTGGCCATGCGCCACCGAAGCCAGCGCCCAGCCGGCTTCCGGCACGCCTTCGATCGACGGCTCGATCTCGCGCTTGAGATCATGGAACCCTGCCTCGCCGATGAAGCGGCCCGTCGCCTTGTCCTCGATCGCCCAGAAACCATAGCCAAGCAGCGACCAGAGCCCGGCATGACGCAGGAAGCGCAACCAGCTTTCCTCGCGGGTGCGCGGCTTGCCGCCGATGAAACGGGTGACCCCGGGGTCAGCCCACATGGCGACATAGGTCTCGAAATCGTCGAGCCTGTGCGGCCGCAGCACGGTCCGCGCCGTCTCCAGGATCGGCACACCGGCTTCCTTTGCAATGCTCATGGCATTCACCTCTGTTGAAGCGGCAGCGCTTAGCAAACCATCGCGTTCGAACAAGGGCCAGGATGACCGGAGCCATCTTCCAGAGGCAAGCAGGGTGACAGGCAGGCAAAACTGGACGGCCGGATTCAGCCGCGCCAGACCATGTTCATATAGACACCACCGAGCGCCAGTTCGTCGAGCATCTGGTCGAGCCGCTTCTGCCTCGTTTCCGGGCGTTTGGCGCGGGCGATCCAGCCGAGATAGTCGTTCCGCTGATAGTCCGGCCGCGCGTCATAGGCGGCCGTCAGTCCCCGCTCCGCAAGTACGGCTCGAACGTCTTCGGGCATCGGATTGAGGGCACGCTTCAGTCGGCTCATGGTTCCAAGCAATAGACTGTCGGCTGGTGGCGTCAACGACGCTTATGGTTAGCTTGCACATATGGGATTTGCCTCGCGATGCTACTCTGCAACCATTGAAAACTGATTCAACATTCGCGCTCTTCGATCGAGGAAGAACCATGGACACCACCGACCTTCTGCTGGCCATCCTCCATCACCTTCTGGTTTTCTCGTTGGCCGGCATCATCGGCGCCGAGGTCGTGCTGGTGCGCGGCGATTTGCCGGCGGCGACGCTCAAGCGCCTTGTCGGCATCGACCGCCACTACGGCATCATCGCCGCGCTGATCGTCATCGTCGGCGTCTGTCGGGTGTTCTTCGGGCTGAAGGGCTGGGAATTCTATGTCTACAACTGGGTGTTCTGGGCGAAGATGGCGGCCTTCATCATCGTCGGCCTGCTGTCGGTCATCCCGACCATGCGCTTCATCTCCTGGAACAGGCAGGCGGGCGGCGATCCATCCTTCTTGGTGCCGGCGGCCGAACTTGCCTCTGTGAAGAATTACGTCCGCGCCGAGGGCTTCATCTTCCTGCTCATCCCCGTCTTTGCCGCGGCGATGGCGCGCGGCTACGGCTACTAAACCTCCGCGGGAAAAGCCTCCTTCAACGGCGCGATCGGCACCAGCGGCGCCGGCACGTCGGTGGTCTTCTCCTTGGATTTGCAGATGTCGGCGATCACGCAGGCCGGGCAGTCGGGCTTGCGCGCCTTGCAGACATAGCGGCCGTGCAGGATCAGCCAATGATGGGCATGGCGCATATATTCGGCCGGGATGACCTTCAAGAGTTCCTGCTCGACCTGTTCCGGCGTCTTGCCGGGCGCCAGGCCGATCCGGTTGCCGATGCGGAAGATGTGCGTGTCGACCGCCATCGTATGCTGGCCGAAGGCGACATTGAGCACGACATTGGCGGTCTTGCGCCCGACGCCGGGCAGTTTGACCAGTTCGTCGCGGTCCTGCGGCACCTTGCCGGCATAGTCGTCGATCAGCGCCTTCGAAAGCGCGATCACGTTCTTGGCCTTGTTGCGCCAGAGCCCGATGGTGCGGATATAGTCGCCGATCTTGGCCTCGCCGAGCGCCAGCATCTTTTGCGGCGTGTCGGCTGCCGAAAACAGCGGCTTCGTCGCCTTGTTGACGCCGGCGTCGGTCGCCTGCGCCGACAGCACCACCGCGATCAGCAGCGTGAAGGCGTTGATATAGTCGAGCTCGCCTTTCGGCTCCGGCCGTTGCACACAAAAGCGCCGGAAGATCTCATGCACCTCGGCGGGCGTGTAGAGCGGGCGCGGTCCGCCCTTTCGGTACGGCGCCTTTGCTTTCGCGCCACCGCCTGGGGCGGAGGCTGATGGCTTTTTGACGGGTAAGGAATTTTTGGACTTGGGAGGCGCCATTCCCTTCCTATAATATTACCTCATGAGCGACACAAACGCCTCGTTCGAAGCCGATGAGCCATTCTTCCAGGCCCTGCTGACGCCGCATCGTTCCCTCGGCCGCACCGGCTTTCTGATATTGATGGGCGCGCTGCTGTTCGGCTGGGCGGTTACCGGCGCGATCTTCCTGGCGCATGGCGCATGGCCGGTTTTCGGCTTCTTCGGGCTCGACGTGATCGCCGTCTACATCGCCTTCCGCGTCAACTATCGTGCCGCGCGCGCCCGTGAGGAAATCTCGGTCTCGCGCACCAGCCTCGATATCCGCAAGACGGCGCCGTCGGGCCGCTTCGAGGACCATCGCTTCAACCCGTTCTGGGCGCGGTTTTCGATCGCCCGCCATGCCGAGATCGGCATCACCAACATGGCAGTGGAGGCGCAAGGCAGGAGTGTTTCGATCGGCGGCTTCCTCAACCCGGATGACCGCGAAAGTTTTGCGACGGCCTTTTCGCGCGCGCTGGCGACCGCCAAGGCGCGCTGAGTTCGAACCCTTCAAAACCGATATCGCAACAGCCTGCCGATGTTGCGCAGGGCGGGAACGTATTTCCAAAGGCGAACGAACAGTCTCGCTCGCCAGCCCATGCGAACCGCGTGTTCCGCCTTGTAGGCCGGGATCTCCTCGACGAACCGCAGCTTCGGGACGGCTCGCTCCAGCTCGTGAGGGTCCTCGATAGCCCAGTGGACCTCGGCGCCCGTCGCCTTGATGGCTGGATTGAGGCGCATCAGCTTCAGGCCGAAACGGTTGTAGGCATCGAACACGAGTTCGCCGCCGGCAAGATGCCAGACAAGCCGCGCAAACAGGCGCTGCCCCTCGTCGGGGGCAAGATAGGGGGTCAACCCTTCCGCCACCACGATCGCGAGGCGGTTGCGGGGCACATCGACCAGCCAATCCGGTTCGGTCACCGACGAGGCGACCAGGTGGCAATTCTCACGAGACGGATAGAGCTTGCGCCTGAGCGCGACGACCTCCGGATAATCGACGTCGAACCAGTCCACGTCTTGCGGCGGGTCGACGCGAAAAAAGCGTGTATCGAGCCCGCATCCCAGATGCAGTACGATGGCGTTGGGATTTCTGGCGAGAAAGTCCTGGACGCCGACGTCCAGTGTCTTGGCCCTGATGGCAAAGCCGATGCCGAGATTGTCGTCGACCTTGAGCCTGGAAAAATCATAATCGATCTTGCGTACCGCCTCGTCGGCGAAGCGATCCTTGAGCAGCGAATGCGGCAGACGGCTCTCCATCGCCTTGCCGTAGAGCGTCATCAGCAAGGTTTCCCTGGCCCCGCTCAGATTTACCTTTTCGCCGGTCACGATCGTCCTCCCTCGAAGCCGACTCTATCTGGGTATGGGCGGCGGGAAGGCAAGTTTCGGGTGGTGGCAAAGCGTGGGAAGAACGATATTCGCGGTCAAGGAGATATTGCCATGGGAGATATTGCCATGAACGCTCAGATGACCATGAATGCCCGGATGAAACCGTCAGCGATCCTTCAGAACGACATCACCCCTGAGGGCAGCGACTACGAGGTCGTGCGCCGCGCCATCGAGAAGATCAGCCTCGACTACCGCGACCAGCCCTCGCTGGAGGTTCTGGCAGAAGCGGTCGGCGAAACGCCGACGGGCTTGCAGAAACTGTTCACGCGTTGGGCGGGTCTGTCGCCCAAGGCCTTCCTGCAGGCAGTGACGCTCGATCATGCGCGTAGGCTGCTCGATTCGGGCATGCCGCTGCTGGAGACCTCGTTCGAGCTCGGCATGTCGGGTCCAGGCCGGCTGCACGACCTCTTCGTCACCCACGAGGCGATGTCGCCCGGCGACTACAAGACCCGCGGCGCCGGCCTCACCATCCGCTACGGCTACCACATCTCGCCCTTCGGCATTGCGCTCATCATGGTCACCGACCGCGGTCTGGCCGGCCTCGCCTTCTGCGATGCCGGCGGCGAGCGGGCCGCCTTCGCCGACATGTCCGGCCGCTGGCCGAACGCGACTTACGTCGAGGACATGTCGGCCACCCAGCCCTACGCCGCGCGCGTCTTCGATCCGACGAACTGGCGCGCCGACCAGCCGCTCCGCGTGGTGATGATCGGCACCGATTTCCAGCTCCGCGTCTGGGAGGCGCTGCTGCGCATCCCGATGGGCAAGGCCTGCACCTATTCCTCGATCGCGGCCAGCATCGGCGCGCCGAGCGCAAGCCGGGCTGTCGGTGCGGCGGTCGGCGCCAACCCGATGTCCTTCGTGGTTCCTTGCCACCGGGCGCTGGGCAAGTCCGGCGCTCTCACCGGCTACCACTGGGGCCTGACGCGCAAGCGCGCCATCCTCGGCTGGGAAGCGGGCCAGGTGGCGTCCTGAAATCTCGATTTTTCCGCACGCTGTTGCGAAAAACCGTGGATTAAAATATAAGTAAGTATAATTGAACAAATTAAACCGATTGTCTGCGCAATACAACCGGCAGCAACCTCTGGTTTTGCCGGTTGTATTGTAAGTTGCTTGGCGATGTTGCTTAACTTAACCCTAAATTAACCACGATAAAGAGATGATGCCTCTACATTGAGCCGACCATTCGGCTTGAAAGAGGTGTCTCGATGAAATTCCTTCGCGCCGCGGCCGCAGGCTTGCTGGCTGCTTGTGCCGGCCAGCCAGCATCGGCCGCCACCGGAAATGTGCTGTTCAACGGCACCATCACCGCCACCTGCACGATCACGATCAACTCCAACGGCACAATGACCGTCAGCAGCGATCTTCAGTCGCTGAGCTCCCACAATGCCGGCGGTTCGGCCGGCAGCGCCCAGGTCGACACCACGGGCGGCGTCACGCTCAGCGTCGACCCGGTCACGTCCACCACCGTGCCGGCTAGCGACGTTACCGCTACCACCTGGACTCCGACCTTCGCCACCACCGGCGCGCAGACGATTTCGGAAACGGGCACCGCGACCGCGCTGACGGCGCCCGGCACGTCGACGGTTGCCGTCAACCTTGCCGGCACCAAGAGCGGCTCGAACCGCTTCTCCGCCGGCAACTACCAGGCAACCGTTACACTGCGCTGCGAATAGCCCTCTCGCGAAAGGAGCGGCCTTTGAGAACGATTGGAATACTGGCGGCACTGGCCGCCGTGCTGTCCCCCATTGCGGCGACGAGCCAGTCGATGACACCGATGCGGGGCGAGGTGAGATCCTTCACGGATGCCTTCGCGGTGCGCGTCTTCCCCGGCAATCCGTACGACCAGCGCATTCGCGTCGAGGTCCATGTCTATGACCAGGATTTCCAGCCGGTCGATGCCAAGGTCACGCCCAGCGCCTTCCTTCTGGCGGGCCAGGCGTCGCGTCCGGTTCTGGTGGTCGTGCCCTTCGACGGCGCGACCGAGCGTAAAGTGCGTATCTGTACCGAGAGTATCCCCTTTCCAAGCGAGCAGACGCAGATAAGGGCGCAGATATGCGGAAAGTTCTTCGGACATCGCAGGTCCTGACCCTCTCCCTGCTGCCCGCCTTGGCGGTCGTGAGCGAGGGGTTTGCCGAGGATATCCTGAACCTGAACCAGAACCAGACGGGTTTCACCTTGCCAGGTGTCAGCCTGCCCCAGGGCCAGGACGAGGTCCATGCCAGCGACGGCACGACCTGCCGCTCAGCCGTTTCCGGCAGCGGCGCCTATCTGGACCTCGGCGTCATCCGAGGCAACAACAACAGCCAGTCGAACAGCGACGTCGCCACATACGGCCGTGTGGTGATCCCGATCGGCCGCACGCCGAAGCGCGTCGATTGCAGCCGCCTTTACGAGCTCGAGGTCGAGCGCCTGCAGCTTGAATTGAAGCTTCTCAAGATGGGCGTAGGCGCCGACGGCCAGACGGGGAGCGTGGCTGCTCCCGCTCCCGCGACCGCCTCCGCTGCCGCATCGACTGGGTGGGCCAATGAAGGCTGGAGTATCAGAGGCACAAACGGCAATGAGAAGAAAAAGCGGAAGAAATAGCCGCGCGCTTCTTGCGATGGCGGTACTTGCCTGCTTCGGGCCACCGGCTCAGGCGGCGATCATCGGCACCTGCACGATCGTGATCGGCGTCTCGGGAACGATGAAATCGAACCCCTCCATCAACATCTTCGGTTCCAAGCAGGCGGGCGGGTCGAGCGCCGGCGCCACCATCACCGCGAGTTCGACGCTGTGCTCGATCCTAAACCTGCTCGACTGTTATTCCGTGTCGGCGCCAGCGCCGATCGCCTTCACCTCCGCGCCAAGCGGCGGCGATACCAACGTCGCTTTTGACACCGTCTTCCGCCTTGATGGCTCAGGCGTGGACATCCCAGGCAGTTCGCCGCAGCGAGTGACCAACGGCACTCACACCATCCAGGTCGATCTCACGGCCACGAAATCGTCCGGCATCTTCCCGGCTGGCAACTATCAAGGCACGGTCACGGTGCGCTGCGAATGATGCTGTGGGCCACGCCACATGTGCAACCGACATGATCTGGCAACCGGCGATCTTTGCGGCTAGCCTCCAACGCAATCAATTGTGTAAAAGCAAAGACTTGGAGCGGCTCGGCCTTCGTTCGAACGCCGCACCGCTTCGGCAGGAGGCGTTTCTTGATCATCATTGTCGGCTCGATCAACCTCGACCTGATCGCCAATGTCGACCGCTTGCCGGAACCTGGCGAAACGGTCCGTGGCTCCGGCTTCGCCACCGCTCCCGGCGGCAAGGGCGCCAACCAGGCGCTGGCGGCCGCCCGCGCCGGCGCCAAGGTGCGCATGGTGGGCGCCGTCGGCAGGGATAGCTTTGCCGCCGAAGCGCTTGCCTTGCTGAAAGCCGGCAATGTCGATCTCTCCGGCGTCGGTGAGAGCTTCGCCTCGACCGGCACGGCGCTGATCCTGGTCGGCGCCGACGGCGAGAACGTGATCGCAGTCGTGCCGGGCGCTAATGACGCAGTGCTGCCGGCGGACGTCGCCAAGGCCTTCCTGAAAAAGGGCGACGTCGTGCTGCTGCAGCACGAGATCCCGTTGCAGACGGTGGAAGCAGCGCTCGACGCGGCGCGCGCGGCGGATGCCGTCAGCGTGCTCAACACCGCGCCTTTCCGCACCGAGGCTTCCCGTTTCCTCGGCAAGGCCGACTACGCGGTCGCCAACGAGACCGAATTCGACCTCTATGGCGAAGCGCTGGCGCTCTCCGGGCGCGACCGGCAGGCGCGGATGCGCGACTATGCCCAAAAGACCGGCAGAACGATCGTCGTCACGCTCGGCGGCGACGGGGTGCTGGCGGCGACACCGGACAGCTTTCTGACCGTTCCGGCGCTGAAGATCACCCCGGTCGACACGGTCGGCGCCGGCGACACCTTTTGCGGCTATTTCGGCGCCGGCTTGTCGTCCGGCCTCTCGCTCGAACAGGCGCTCACGCGCGCCGCGGCGGCCGGCTCGCTCGCCTGCCTGAAGCCGGGCGCGCAGCCGGCGATCCCGCTGGCGAAGGATGTCGACGCGGCTTTGGCCGCGCGGTGACGGCGATGCGTCCCGTAACCAAGCACGCCGTGCCGCCGGCCGGCGACATCTGCCGCCTGTCGGCGATCGATCTTGCCCAAGCCATCCGGCAGCGGCATCTGTCGGTGCGCGAGGTGGTCGGCGCCTTCCTGGACCGTATCGAAGCGGTGAACCCGCTCGTCAACGCCGTCGTGTCGCTGCGCGAGCGCGCCGACATCCTCACCGAGGCCGACAGGGCCGATGCCCATCTGGCGCAGGGCGGCGCGGCCGGATCGCTGTTCGGCCTGCCGATCGCCATCAAGGACCTGGCTTTGACCAAGGGCCTGAGGACAACTTTCGGCTCGCCGATCTTCGCCGATTTCGTCCCGCAAGAAGACGACTTCTTCGTCGAGCGCCTCCGCAAGGCCGGCGCCATCACCATCGGCAAGACCAACGTTCCGGAATTCGGGCTGGGCTCCAACACCTACAATCCGGTCTTCGGACCGACGCTCAACGCCTTCGACCCGGCACTCACCGCCGGCGGATCGAGCGGCGGCGCCGCCGTGGCGTTGGCGCTCGACATGGTGCCTGTCGCCGACGGCAGCGACTTCGGCGGCTCGCTACGCAATCCGGCCGCCTACAACAACGTCTATGGCTTCCGCCCCTCGCAGGGGCTTGTGCCGGCCGGCCCCGACATCGATGTCTTCCATTCGCAAATGGGCGTCGAAGGGCCGATGGGCCGGAACGTGCGCGACATCGCGCTGCTGCTCGACGAGCAGGCCGGCTACCACCCGCGTGCGCCGCTCTCGCATGACAAGCAGGGCTCGTTCCTCGAAGGTTTGGGGACGAAGGCCACCGGCGGCCGGATTGCGTGGCTCGGCGATCTCGGCGGCCACCTGCCGATGGAGCCTGGGATCCTCGAGCTTTGCGAAAGCGCGCTGGCCCGCTTCGCCAATGCATCCTTCGTCAGCGAAGCGTTGGTGCCGGATGTCGATTTCGAAGCGCTGTGGCAGGCCTTCGTGACGCTGCGCCAGGCGAGCAGCGGTTGCGGGCTGAAAGCTCACTATGACGATCCGGCGAAACGCAGGCTGCTGAAGCCGGAAGCGGTTTGGGAAATCGAACAGGCGATCCGCCTCACCGCGCCGCAGGTCCACGCCGCCACTGTCCGGCGCTCCTCATGGCACCGGACGTTGCTGTCGCTGTTCGAACGCTTCGACCTCATCGTCCTGCCAACGGCGCAGGTCTTCCCCTTCGACGTCGCCACCCATTGGCCGCGCGAGGTCGCCGGGCGGTCGATGGACAGCTATCACCGTTGGATGCAGGTCTCCGCCTTTGCCACTTTGGGCGGATGCCCGGCACTCAACGTCCCGGTCGGCTTCGACGAGAAGGGCCGGCCGATGGGCATGCAACTGATCGGCCGGCCGCGCGGCGACCTCGCCGTGCTCCAAGCCGGCGCCGCCTATGAGGCGACGCTGCCCTGGCCGTCGGGTGCTGCCTGACGGGCTGCCCCGCCTGGCTTGCACCGGCGCCAACTCCATGCATTGATCGCGCTCCGCCGCGTCGGCGCCATCCTGTTCGAGGGAAGATCATGTCGCTGGAACTCTACGCCACCTATGTCGTCGCCTGCATCGTCATCGTCCTGGTGCCTGGCCCGACGGTCACGCTGATCATCGCCAACAGCATGCGCCACGGCTCGCGCGCCGGGCTTGCCAATGTCGCGGGCACCCAGGCCGGCCTTGCGATCATGATCGCCATCGTCGGCATCGGCCTCAACACGCTGATCGCCGGCATGGGCCACTGGTTCGAATGGGTGCGGCTGATCGGCGCCGCCTACCTGATCTGGATGGGCGTGCAGATGTTTCGCGCCAAAGGCACCCTGAACCCCGACGGGTCGGCCAGAAAACCGCGCGGCGGCTTCTTCCTGCAGGGTTTCCTAGTGGCGATCTCCAATCCGAAGACGCTTGTCTTCTTCGGCGCCTTCTTCCCGCAGTTCATCGCCCCGCAGGGCAATTACACGCTGCAGATCGTGGTCATGGGCCTCACCGCCATGGTCTTCGCCGCCATGTCGGATTCGACCTACGCGCTCGCCGCCGGCCGCGCCGGACGACTGCTGTCCGCCAGCCGCGTCAAGTTGATGTCCAAGATCAGCGGCAGCTTCCTGGTCGGCGGCGGGCTTTGGCTGGCGTTCTCGAAGGCGAAGTGAAGCGCCCCCCTCCTCCTTCTCCCCTTGGTGGGAGAAGGTGGCGGCGAAGCGGCCGGATGAGGGGTGCTGGACGGAGTGAGGCGTTGAGTTTCTTCCAACACCCCTCATCCGTCTCGGCGCTTCGCGCCGATCCACCTTCCCCCCACAAGGGGGGAAGGAAAAGGCGCTACAGCCGCCCCAACCTCTCCACCAGCAGCGCGAAGAAGGCGTCGTGGTCAATGTCACGCATCACCATGGCGTTCTTCTCCCGCTTGCTGACGTCCCACCAGTCGATCACCGTCATGCCCATGGTGAGCTCGGAGGTCGTTTCGACGCTGACGTTGCAGCGGCGGCCTTTGAACAGCTCGGGCTTGACGAGATAGGCGATCACGCACGGGTCGTGCAGCGGCCCGCCGTCGGTGCCATATTTCTCCTCGTCGAAACGCTCGAAGAACTCCAGCATCTCGGCGGTCGCGGTGCCAACCTTGGTTCCGAGTTGCCGGAAGGCCTGCGTGCGCTTGGCCGTGGTCAGCGCCTTGTGGGTGACGTCGAGCGGCATCATCACGATCGGAATGCCCGACTTGAACACCACGTCGGCCGCCTGCGGGTCGACATAGATGTTGAATTCGGCGGCGGGCGTGACGTTGCCGCCCTCGAAGAAACCGCCGCCCATCAGCACGATCTCCTTGATGCGCGGCGCGATGCGCGGCTCGCGGATCAGCGCCAGGGCGATATTGGTGAGCGGCCCGAGCGGACAGAGCGTGATCGTGCCGCTTTCCTCGCGCATCAGCGTCTCGACGATGAAATCGACCGCATACTTTTCCTGCAGCGGCATCGTCGGTTCCGGCAATTGCGGCCCGTTGAGGCCGGTCTTGCCATGCACTTCCTCGGCGGTGACGAGCGCGCGCGCCAGCGGACGGATGGCGCCGGCATAGACCTTGACGTCGGGTCGGCCGGCGAGCTCGCAGATCTTGCGGGCATTTTTCTCGGTGAGCTTCAGCGGCACGTTGCCGGCAACGGCGGTGATGCCGACGACCTCCAGCTCGGAGCTGCCAAGCGCCAGCAATATGGCGACGGCATCGTCCTGGCCGGGATCCGTGTCGATGATGATCTTTCGTGACTGGGGCATTTCAATTCCTTTTTGGGGAGTCTTTTTGGGCGGGGTTTTGATGGCTTGAACTTGTTCGCGCGGCGGACCATATCAAGACCACCGGGAAAAATGCCATCTGGGTTTTTCCAGTTTGTGTCGCTCTTGAGAGGACAGTGTAACAATGAGTCGAATGACGCCCTTCTCCAGCCCGCTTCTTCTGGGCTTCGACGCCATGGAAAAGACGCTCGAGCGTCTGGCGAAGTCGGGCGACAGCTATCCCCCGTATAATATCGAGCGCCTGGGCGCCGCGGACGGCAAGGCCGAAAGGCTGCGCATTACGCTCGCCGTGGCGGGCTTCGCCGAAGGCGACCTCGATGTCACCACGGAGGAAAACCAGCTGATCGTGCGCGGCCGCCAGACCGACGATACCGAGCGCGAATTCCTCCACCGCGGCATCGCCGCGCGCCAGTTCCAGCGCTGCTTCGTGCTGGCCGACGGCATGCGGGTGATCGGCGCGGAGCTGAAGAACGGTCTCCTGTCGGTCGACCTCGACCGGCCCGAGGCCGAACGGCTGGTACGGAAAATAAACATATCGGTGAAAGACTGATCTTCGCCGATGGCTCTATGCGGGAACGGCCTGACTGGCGTTCTCGCGGCAAGGAGGCTTGAAATGACCAGAACTGACGAAACTGCGACCATGACCAGCGGCGAATTCGCTCATTTGGGCGAAGGTTCGGTCGCTTACCTGAGGAAAGTATCGAGCGACGATCTGCGCGGCCGCTTCCCTGGCCTCGACGAAATCGCGCCCGGTCTGGAGTTGTGGGCGCTGTTTGCCGCCAACGGCCAGCCGATCCTGCTTTCCGATGCCCGTGACCGGGCGCTGGCGGGTGCGCTGGAGAACGATCTGACCACGGTCGCCATTCACTGACCCTGGTCCTTGCCTGGATTGAACAGGGCCGCTCTCGGCGGCCTTCCAAGGTTTGGATCCCAAAAAGCTGGGTTTAGCTAAGAAAGCTGGGCTTTACCTCGAAGCTTCAGGCCGCGTGCGAGGCCTGCGTATCCGACAGAAGCGCGTGGATTGCCACGGCGTCGCGCGTTCCCCTGATCTTGGCTACCGTATCGGCGTCGCGCAGCACGCGCGCGATGCGCGACAGCGCCTTGAGATGGTCGGCGCCGGCGCCTTCGGGCGCAAGCAGCAGAAACACCAGATCGACCGGCTGATCGTCGAGCGCCTCGAAATCCACCGGCGTCTCCAGCCGGGCGAAGACGCCGGCGATCCGCTTGACCCCTGCGAGCTTGCCATGCGGAATGGCAATGCCGTTGCCGACACCGGTTGAACCCAGCCGCTCGCGCTGCAGGATCGTGTCGAACACCTCCCGCTCCGGAATCCCTGAAATCGCCGCCGCCCTCTCCGACAGCAATTGCAGAAGTTGTTTTTTGGAATTCGCCTTCAACGCCGGCATGATAGCCGAGACGCTGATGAGATCGCTGAGATCCATGCTTGAAAAATCCCTTGCTCGCCTGCCGCGCCAGTCGTCCCCCTCGCGCGGCCGGCTTTCTTAACCCTGCGCGACTTTGGTCGTCGACGGATCGATCCAGCCGATGTTTCCATCCGGCCGGCGGTAGACGATATTGACATGGTCGTTTCCGGCGTTGCGGAAAACGAAAACCGGGCTGTCCTTGGTATCGAGCTCGATGACGGCTGACGCCACCGACATGGTGCGGAGAGTCACCGTCGATTCGGCGACGATGGCCGGAGCGAAGTCTTCCGGGATTTCCTCATCGTCGTCGGCGAGCGGCTCCATCACGGTGTAGGCGATATCGGTGGATTCGCCATTGCCATTGCTGGAACTGTGCGACTTCAGCCGGCGCTTGTAGCGCCTGAGCCGTGTTTCGAGGCGATCGGCGGCCGCCTCGAAGGCAAGCGTGGGATCCTGGGCGTCGCCGGTCGCCTGCAGCGAGGCACCGGAATCGAGACGGATCATGCAGTCGGCCGAGAAGCGCGACCCCGCCTTGATGACCGTTACATGTCCTGAAAAACCCCGATCGAAATATTTTTCGATCGCTTCGTTGACACGATCGTTGATGCGCGTGCGGAACGCATCGCCGATGTCCATGTGTTTTCCCGAAATGCGCAGATTCATCTGAAAACTGACCTTCCTTGCTCAGGCTTCAAACTGTCCCGAGTTTATACCCGTGGTGCGCGCGCACAAGCTTTGCGGCGGCACGCGCGCCGATTTTAGACCCGAACTTTCCGGTTGATCACAAGTCGCCTTCTGGCCGTCCGAGGCCTTCGCTTTGACGGACCCATCCGCGAGCGGGCATCACGGCCCGGCTCATGCGGGCGGGCTTCTAGACACTTCATTGCAGCTTGTCAATGAAGCATGAAAACTGTGGAAATCCGCCCGTTCCCCAAGCTCAGCACCAATTAGGTCAGGCCGGCTGAGTGTCAACTGCCCCTAGCGCCCGGCGTTGGCCAGCGCCCGCTTTTCCCGGCGGCGCTGCACCGAGGAAGGGATGTTCATGCCCTCCCGGTACTTGGCGACGGTGCGGCGGGCGATGTCGACGCCGCTTTCCCTCAGCATGTCGACGATGGCGTCGTCGGACAGCACGTCGGCGGGCTTTTCCTCGTCGATCAGCTGCTTGATGCGGTCGCGCACGGCTTCCGAGGAATGGGCTTCGCCGCCCTCCGCGGAGGCGATCGAAGCGGTGAAGAAATAGCGCAGTTCGAAGACGCCGCGCGGCGTCAGCATATATTTGTTGGCGGTGACGCGGCTGACCGTCGATTCATGCATGCCGATCGCGTCGGCCACGGTGCGCAGGTTAAGCGGCTTGAGATGCCGCACGCCATGGACAAGGAACGCGTCCTGTTGGCGCACGATTTCCGAGGCCACCTTGAGAATGGTCTTCGCCCGCTGGTCGAGGCTGCGCGTCAGCCAGTTGGCGTTCTGCAAGCATTCGGCCAGAAACTCCTTTTCCGCCTGGTCCCTGGCGTGGCTGGAAACCCGAGCGAAATAGACGTGGTCGACCAGAACGCGCGGCAGCGTGTCGGGATTGAGCTCCACCGCCCAGCTCCCGTCGGCAGCCGCCCGCACCTCGACATCGGCGACGATGGCGTCGCTCGCGCCGCCCGAAAAGGCGGTACCGGGCCGCGGATCGAGCGCTCGGATCTCGGCCAGCATGTCGAGAAGATCCTCCTCGTCGACGCCGCAGATACGCTTCAGCGTCTGGAAGTCCCGTCGCGCGAGCAGCTCCAGATTGGCGACCAGCGCCTTCATCGCCGGATCGAGCCGGTCGCGCACGGCAAGCTGCAGCGACAGGCATTCGGCCAGGTCGCGGGCAAACAGGCCGGCGGGCTCGAAAGTCTGGCAGACCGTGAGCACGCGTGAAACCGCCGCCTCGTCCGCGCCAAGCCGCGCGGCGATTTCGTCCAGGTCGGCGCGCAGATAGCCGGCCTCGTCGAGGCTGTCGGCAAGCTCGCCCGCAATCAGGCGTTCGGCAGGGTTGGGGAAGGCAAGCGCGATCTGCTCGCCGACATGCTCGCGCAGCGTCACGACGGTCGCGGCCATCTCGCCGACATCGAAACCCTCCGACGAGGCGCCGCCGGCACTGCCCCCCGAAGCCGACTTCCATTGCGCCGAAAGGTCCGGCCCCAGCTTTTCGCTTGTTCCGGGATCGTCGGGAAACAGGTTCTCCAGCGAAGAGTCGAGCTTTTCCGAGATCGCCTCGGCGCTCCATTCCGTCTCGCCTTCGAACCAGTCGTCCCCGGCAGCGGGTTCCGGAGCGGTCTCGCTCTTCTGCGGCAGGTCGCCGCCCGTTTCATCCTGCGGCTCGGCCCGCTCCAGCAATGGATTGCGCTCGATCTCCTCGTCGATGAAGCGTTCGAGCTCGACATGGGTGAGCTGCAGCAGCCGGATCGACTGCATCAGCTGGGGCGTCATCACCAGCGACTGGGACTGTCTGAGCTGCAGTTTGGCCGCCAGCGCCATGGTTGGATTCAAACGCCTCGTCTACGCTTCGAACTATGGTTTTTCGGTCGGCCATAGAAACTGGCCCGGCTTTTGCTTGTCAAGGCAAACGCTAGCATCCCCGGCTTACCGGAGCGTTATCCGGTGCCGGAACCGTCAAGAATCTCGAAAAACGGACGAAAATCCCGCCGAACGGGAGATTTTCGTGCTTAGAGGGTAAAGCCCTCGCCGAGATAGAGACGCCGCACATCGGCGTTGGCGACGATTTCGTCGGCCCTGCCATGCGTCAGCACCTGGCCGGCATGGATGATATAGGCGCGGTCGATCAGCCCGAGCGTCTCGCGCACATTGTGATCGGTGATCAGCACGCCGATGCCGCGCGCGGTGAGATGGCGAACGAGCTGCTGGATGTCGGCGACCGCGATCGGATCGATACCGGCGAAAGGCTCGTCCAGCAGCATGTAGGCCGGCCGCGTCGCCAGCGCCCGCGCGATCTCGAGACGCCGCCGTTCACCGCCAGACAGCGACATCGACGGCGCCTTGCGCAGATGGCTGATGTGGAATTCCTCGAGCAGCTCGTCGAGCGTGCGTTCGCGTTCCTTGCGGCTCTTTTCCACCACCTCCAGAACGGCGCGGATGTTCTGCTCGACGTTGAGGCCCCTAAAGATCGACGCTTCCTGCGGCAGATAACCGATGCCGAGGCGGGCGCGGCGGTACATCGGCATCGAGGTGACGTCGAAGCCGTCGATCTCGATCGTGCCTTCGTCGACCGGCACGAGACCGGTGACCATGTAGAAGCAGGTGGTCTTGCCGGCGCCATTGGGGCCGAGCAGGCCGACGGCCTCGCCGGCGCGCACGCCGAGCGTCACGCCGCTCACCACCTTGCGGCCCTTGTAGCTCTTGGTCAGGCCCTTGGCGATCAGGGTGCCCTTGAACTTTGCCTTGTCGGCGCCGACCGTTGCCGGCGCAGCCGGCTTTGCGGCCGCCCGTCCCGGAAGACGGGCAAGCAGCGAGGATACGCCGGTCATTAGTCCTGCTGCGCTCCCTGCTGCTGCGCTCCCTGCTTCTGGGGCTTGAACGACATGATGACGCGAGGACAACCTTCGACATTGCCGAGGCCGCTTTTCATCTGCACGGTGAGCTTGCAGCCCTTGAGCACGTTATCGCCCTGCGACAGCACCACTTCCTTGCCTTGAAGCACCAGCACCTGCGTCTTCATGTCGAAGGTGCCCTTGTCGCCGGTGGCGATCTGGTCGTTCGACTTGATGTAGACTTTGTTCTCGACCACCAGATGGTCGATGTTGGCCGCACCCGTCATCGCCGACGCGCCGGCCGCCGCGCCCTTGGGGGCATTGGCATCCTTGACGTAGTAGACCGTCATCTTGCCGGCCTTGAGCAGCGTCGGCCCTTGATTGACGGTCACGTTGCCGTTGAACACCGCCACGCTGTCGACCTGCCGGACCTCGAGCTTGTCGCTTTCGATCTGGATCGGCTGATCGCCCGACAGCTTCAGTCCGGGGATCTGGCTGCTCGCGCTCGACTGCGCAAACGAATTCGCCGTTCCCAGCAACAGCAGTGCAGAGGCTGCGCCCAGAAGCCACGCGGATTTACTGCGACGCATTCTCTTCTCCACTCTTAATCCCCGCCGCCTTCAGAGCGGCCGGATCGATGTTGACGCGCACTCGGCTCTCGAAAACCACCACCTTGCCGTTCTCTTCCACTGACATCGAGTCGGCGGTGATGCGCGACCCGCCGCGACTGACATCGACCGGATTGCTCGTCTTCATAGAGCCTTTGCCCATGTCTAGGAAGACCGATTTGAACTTGGCCACCATGCCGTCGGTGGTGGTCACCGAGACATCGCTGGTCAGGTCCATTGTGTTAGCGCCGCGATCGTAGATGCCGTGCGCGGCATCGACCGCCACCACATTGTCGCTGGCGACAGGCAATTTGGCGTTGATGCCTTCGAGGTCGATGACGTCCTGCTTGCCGACATCCTGCGTCGCCCTGGTCGCTGTCAGCGAATAAGGCAGTTTCTGCTTGGTGAAGCCGTTGAGCTTGGGATTGGCCATCACCAGCTTGCCGTCCGAAAAGGCGGCTCCATCGGCCTGCACCGAGACCGAAACCGGCGCGGCGAGGTAGGAATAGACTGGAAAGGCGATTGCAATAGCCGCCGCCAGCAGCGGCACGGCGAACTTCAGCACGCGCACGCGGCGCGAATGCCGCTCCGCACGGTCGAACGCGTCGCCGCGCGCGCCGCTTTCGCCAGCGGCAGCCGACACCATTTCGGCATCGCTCGTATCGTCAGATCGCGCCAACATGACTGTTTTCTAATGAGCCCTTGCCCGCCAAACACCGCCTATAGGTGGTATGCCGGCCCCCGCAAGCAAGCACAAGCGGAGGAAAACTGCAAAAATGTGACGGCTACTACCGCAGGACTAAGACGAATTCGGCTGAACTGCCAGCCCTTCATAGCAGATAGGGGCCGGCTGCGTTAATTTTTCGTGAGGTCGTCGTGACAGCTGCGTTGGCGCCGGAAGCTGTCAGGAAACGGTAGCCCCGCGCGGATGCTTGCTTTAAAAGCGTCCTCTCCCACCGATTGTGAGGCTGATATGGCTATGAGAGCCGACGACCTGATCGACCGCCGCCGCTTGCGCCGCAAGCTGACGTTCTGGCGCGTCGCCACGTTTGTTGTTCTGGCGGCGGCGCTGATCGCCTTTTCGGCCTGGATCTACAGTGACGATTTCACCGGCCAGGCGGTCGACCACATCGCCAAGGTCAAGATCGAAGGCACCATCACCGAGGACGAGGAGCTGATCAAACGGCTGGAGTCGATCCGCAAGTCCGCGACGGTGAAGGGCGTCATCCTCTCGATCGATTCGCCCGGAGGCACCACGGTCGGCGGCGAGTCGATCTATGAGGAAGTACGCAAGCTTGCCGGCGACAAGCCGGTGGTGGCGGAGGTCGGCACGCTGGCGGCGTCCGCCGGCTACATGATCGCAAGCGCGGCCGACCATATCGTGGCCCGCAAAACCTCGATCGTCGGCTCTATCGGCGTGCTGATCCAGTATCCCGACGTCAGCGGCCTGATGGACAAGCTCGGCATCAAGCTCGAGGAAGTGAAATCCTCGCCGCTCAAGGCCTCGCCCTCGCCCTTCAAGCCGACCAACGACGACGAGCGCGCCATGGTGCGCAAGCTCATCCTCGACAGCTATGACTGGTTCGTCGGCATCGTCGCCGAGCGGCGCAAAATGACGCATGAGCAGGCGCAGGCGCTGGCCGACGGTTCGATCTTCACCGGCCGCCAGGCGCTCGGCAACCACCTTGTCGACGCGGTCGGCGGCGAGACCGAGGCGATCGACTGGCTGGCGACCAAGGGCGTCGACAGCAAGCTCAAGGTCGTCGAGTGGAAGAACACGGAGGGCCGCAGCTACCTGTTTCCGAGGAGCATGACCAAAGCCGTCGCCAACGCGCTGGGCCTGCCGGACGCCGGCGGCGATGTCATTCACGAGCTCGGCGCAGACCGCTTGTTCCTTGACGGTCTCGTTTCGGTCTGGCACCCTTGACAAGCTGTCGGGAAGAACCAAAAAAGCAATAAAATCATCCTGATAATTTGACCGCTGTGTGGTTTACGGGGAACGTTCTCATGATCAAATCCGAACTTGTGCAGATCATTGCCGCGCGCAACCCTCATCTTTTCCTGCGCGACGTCGAAAACATCGTCGGCGCGATCTTTGACGAGATCACCGACGCGCTTGCCGAAGGCAACAGGGTCGAACTGCGCGGCTTCGGCGCCTTCTCGGTGAAAAACCGCCCCGCCCGCACCGGCCGCAACCCGCGCACCGGCGAGTCCGTCGAGGTCGAGGAGAAGTGGGTGCCGTTCTTCAAGACCGGCAAGGAGTTGCGCGAGAGGCTGAACGGCGGCAAATAGGCGCCGCGCCGGATCGCAGCGACGTTCCGGCGCTTGGAGCATGTCTCCCGAAAGTGGAGACCGGCTTCGGGACAAAGACATGCGCGCTTTAAGATGCTTCTCCACGGAGATCTGATGTTCAATCGCTTCATGCTCGTCGTGGTCTTCGTGCCGCTGGCCATCATCCTGATCGCGCTTGCCGTGGCCAACCGCGGACCGGTCGCCTTCACGCTTGACCCGTTCCACCCCGGCAATCCGGCGCTGACGCTGAACCTGCCGCTCTTCATCTTCCTGTTCCTGGCTTTAGCCGTCGGCATGGTCGTCGGCAGCATGGCGACCTGGGTGAAGCAGGGCCGCTACCGCAAGCTCGCGCGCCAGCGGGGCCTGGAGGCCGAGAACCTGCGCCAGGCGGTGAGCCGTGCTCCCGCGGCGCCGAAAGGACCGCCGCTGCCCAAGCCGACAAACTGAGCAGCAACTCGCTTTCACGGAGCTTTTTATGCTGACCATCTCGGCCACCGAGGTCGATCGCGCGCTCACCTTTCCCGGGCTGGTAGAGACGCTGCGCACGGCCTTCCGCGACGGCGCCGTGCAGCCGGTTCGCCATCACCACGCGATCGAGCGGCCGGATGGCGCCGCATCGACGCTGCTGTTGATGCCGGCCTGGACCGACTTCAACGCCGCCGGCACCTCGGCGGGAGGCCATATCGGCGTCAAGATCGTCACCGTTTCCCCCGACAACAACGCCATCGGCAAGCCGGCGGTGATGGGCCTCTATCTGCTGCTTGACGGCGTGACCGGCGAACCGCAAGCGCTGATCGACGGCCAGCGGCTGACGCAATGGCGCACCGCCTGCGCCTCGGCGCTCGCCGCATCTTATCTCGCCCGCAAGGACGCCTCGCAGCTGCTGGTGGTCGGCGCTGGCGCGCTGTCATCCTTCCTCGCCAAGGCGCACTCGGCGGTGAGACCCATCAAATCCATCCGCATCTGGAACCGCACGCCGGCCAACGCCGAGAAGGTCACGGCGGCGCTCCGCGCCGAAGGCCTTCCGGCCGAGGCCGCCGGAAACCTCGAAGCCGAGCTTGGCGAAGCCGACATCGTCTCGTCGGCGACGATCTCGACAACGCCGCTGGTCAAGGGCGCGCTGCTGAAGCCGGGCGCTCATGTCGACCTGGTCGGCGGCTTCACGCCGACGATGCGCGAAAGCGACGACGACGCCATTTCGCGCGCCCGCGTCTATGTCGACACCCGCGCCGGCGCCACCAAGGAGGCCGGCGACATCGTCCAGCCACTGGCTTCCGGCGTGCTGAAGCCGGAAGCAATCGTTGCCGATCTGCACGAGCTGGCGCGCGGCGAGAAACAAGGCCGCCAGGCGGACGACGAGATCACGCTGTTCAAATCGGTCGGCGCCGCGCTCGAGGACCTCGCCGCCGGCATCGCCGTCTACAAGGCGCTCAAATAGCCGAAGCCGCGAGTATGGCGTCCATCGCCTCGCCGATCAGGCGAAAGTCGTGCTCGCCGATCTCGAACAGCCCGAAGCGAAGCTGATAGCCCCAGTTGGGCCTGCCGGCGGTGAAGTCCAGCCGGTCGAGCAGCGGCTTGATCGGCGCCTCCTTGGCGTCCGACCAATCGACATCGCGCCGCGCTGGCGTGAAGCCGCCGCCCATGATGCCCTGATAGACCTCGCCCTCACGGACCGTGCCGAGAGCGGTGAAGGACTGCAGCCCGTCTTTCTCGCCGAGCACGGTGCTCGGCGAGTAATAGACGATGCCGTCGCCCGGCTTGATGCGGCGAAGCGGCGCCGCCTTGCCGTGGTTCACCTGCATGAAGCCGCCCTGGCGGCCGATCCGCACATGCTCGGCCGATGCGACGGCGATCCAATAGGCGCTCATGCCTGTGCTCCCTCGTTCGGCCAGTAGACGCGCAGACGGTGATTGTCTGGGTCGAGCGCAACGAAGGTGCGGCCGAAATCCATGTCGGTCGGCGCCTGCAGGATCTTCAGACCGCGCTTGGCCCAGTCGGAATGCGTGGCGTCGACCGCAGCCGCATCCTCGACCGCAAGCACCAGCTCGCCACCTCCGCCCGCGGCGGCCGCTGCCGGCTCCACAGTGTGGCGCGACCAGAGGCCGAGCTTGAAGCCTTTGTCGAGCACGAACATGGCAAAGGTCGGCGAGGCCTCGACGGGCGCGCGTCCGAGCAGCGAGGCATAGAACGCACCGCTCCGCTCGGGGCTGTCGACATAGAGGATGACGAAATTGGGCGTGGACATGTCTGATCTCCAAGGTGTTTTGAACCTTGAGGACGGTACGCGATACCGCTGTCAGATTCTGGCAGCAGTCATCAGTCAACCGAGTTTTTTGGACCCGGCGTGTCCAGCGTCGCCCGCCATTCCTTGAGCATCGCCTGACGGCGGCGCGGATAGCGGATGTCCGTGGCGGTGAGGCGGGACATGCGATCGGTGCGGAAATGCCGGAAATCCTGGCGCATCTCGCACCACGCCACCATCACCCTCACCTTGTCGAAGAAGCCGAGCGCGAACGGCCAGACCATGCGCTCCGACGCGGCGCCCCCGGCATCGCGATAGAGGAAGCCGAGCTTGCGCTCCTCGCGGATCGCCTGCCGCACCACGCCGAGATCGATCGCCTCGACGCTCGCTGAACTTGGCCCGACGAGCAGCGTCGTGGCGTCGAGGTCCTCGCGCAGATCGTCCGGCAGCACCGCCGCGATCTTGGACAGCGCATCCGTGGCGGCCGCGGCCAGCCGCTTGTCCGGCTGTTTTGCCACCCAGCGCGAGCCGAGCACGATTGCCTCGATCTCCTCGTCGGTGAACATCAGCGGCGGCAGCATGAAGCCTGGCTTCAGCACATAGCCCAATCCCGCCTCGCCTTCGATCGGCGCGCCCTGCCCCTGCAGCGTCGCGATGTCACGGTAGAGCGTGCGGATCGAGACGCCCATCTCTCCGGCAAGCGTGCGGCCGCTCACCGGCCGGCGATGGCGGCGCAGGATCTGGATCAGGTCGAGCAGACGTTCGGCACGGGACATCGGTTTGCCATCCGGGATTGGGCGGACGATAGGGCTGGGGCGCTCATCGCGGCAAGCTATTTGCCGATATGGAACACTCGCATGCCGTCCCCGTTCTTCCCAATGGAGATGCGCGGATTCCTGGTGTTCTGGTCGGTGCTTGTCACCACGGTCGCGGCGCTCAGCCTCGCAAGGGCGCATGGTTTGTTGCGCCGACCGGCATAGCTGTGGCAGAAGCGAGCCGAACCGCCGGAGATGCTTGTTCTTGAAATCCTTTCGCGACAAACGCCGCGACAGCCGCCCGCACCCGGCCCGATCGGAACCGGCGCGCCAACGCGACACGTTCGCGCCTGCACGGCCGCAGTCGACGACCGGCGAACGCACCGAAACGAAATCCGCGGATCGACAGGAAGCAAAACCGGCGCGGCGCGTGCTTGCGCGCCGCGACGGTGTGCTGCCCGCCGAGCGGCTGCCGCTGATCCTCGAAGTCGCGCCCAACGCCGACTACGCGCTGCTGGACAGCGGCGCCGGCGAAAAACTGGAGCAGTATGGGCCGTACCGCATCGTGCGCCCTGAGGGCCAGGCGATCTGGCAGCGGGCGCTTCCCGCAAAGGAATGGGAGCGCGCCGACGCGATCTTCACCGGCGACACCGACGAGGAAGGCATCGGCCGCTGGCGTTTTCCAAAAACACCGCTCGGCGAGACCTGGCCGATGAAGCATGACGGCATCGACTATCTCGGCCGCTTCACCTCGTTCCGTCATGTCGGCGTCTTTCCCGAGCAGGCCTCGCACTGGGACCACATGGCCGGGCTGATCGTCGCGGCCAAACGCCCGGTCAAGGTGCTGAACCTCTTCGGCTATACCGGGCTTGCCTCGCTGGTGGCCGCACGCGCCGGCGCCGAGGTCACCCATGTCGATGCCTCGAAGAAGGCGATCGGCTGGGCGCGCGAAAACCAGGAGATGGCCGGCCTTGCCGACAAGCCGATCCGCTGGATCGTCGAGGACGCGGTGAAATTCGCCGAGCGGGAAGAGCGTCGCGGCAGCCGCTACGACATCGTGCTCTTCGACCCGCCCGCTTATGGCCGCGGCCCGAAGGGCGAAGTCTGGCAATTGTTCGAGGACCTGCCGGGGCTCACTGACCTTTGCCGCTCGATCCTGACGCCAAAGCCGCTGGCCGTGGTTCTCACAGCCTATTCGATTCGCGCCTCCTTCTTCGCCATCCATGCCCTGATGCGCGACACTTTCGCCGGCATGGGCGGCACGGTCGAATCCGGCGAATTGATCATCCGCGAGAAGTCCGTCGGCCGCGCGCTCTCGACCTCGCTGTTCTCGCGCTGGGTGGCTTGAAATGGTCGCGTATGACGGACACCGGCCGGTCGGCCAGGTCAAGGAAGTCACCAGCCTCGCCAACCCGCTGGTCAAGGACATCAAGGCGCTGGCGCTGAAGAAGTTCCGCGACCAGCAGAACGCCTTCATGGCCGAGGGGCTGAAGCTGGTCATCGACGCGCTCGACCTCGGCTGGTCGATCAGGACGCTGGTCTTCGCCAAGGCCGGGCGCGGCAACGCGGCGGTCGAAAAGGTCGCGGCGCGCACGGTCGCCGCCGGCGGCACCGTGCTCGAAGTCTCGGAAAAGGTGCTCACGGCCATCACCCGCCGCGAAAACCCGCAAATGGTCGTCGGCGTCTTCGCGCAGCGGACGCTGCCGCTGAAGGACATCCGCGCCACGGACGGCGACGTCTGGGTCGCGCTCGACCGCGTGCGCGACCCCGGCAATCTCGGCACCGTCATCCGCACCGTTGATGCCGTCGGCGCCAGGGGCGTCATCCTGGTCGGCGATGCCACCGATCCGTTCTCGCTGGAGACGGTGCGCGCCACCATGGGCTCGATTTTCGCCGTGCCGGTCGCCAAGGCGACTGAAGAGGCCTTCCTTGCCTGGCGGCGCGACTTTCCCGGCCTCGTCGCCGGAACGCATCTGAAGGGCGCGGTCGACTACCGCTCGGTCGACTTCTCGAGAGGCCCTGTCTTGCTCTTGATGGGCAACGAGCAGCAGGGCCTGCCCGACAGCCTCGCTGAAAGCTGCGACCGGCTGCTCAGGATCCCGCAGGCTGGTCGAGCCGATTCCCTCAACCTGGCGGTCGCTACCGGCGTGATGCTGTTCGAGATCCGTCGCGGCGCGTTGAAGCTCGACCCCGCCACCGACATGCGATGAGGACTGCCAAGTGAAATCCTGGTCCCCTTACGCCCTGCTGGTCGTTGCCGCAATCGCGCTCGATCAGTGGATAAAGCAGATGGTGGAGAATGGCCTCGCCTTTCAGGAAAAGGTCGATTTCCTGCCTTTCCTGGCGCTGTTCCGCACCTACAACACCGGCATCGCCTTCTCGATGTTTTCGTCCTTCGGCGATACCGGCCTGGTGATCATCGCGGTGCTCGTGGTCGCCTTCGTGCTCTATCTGGCCGTGCGCACGCCCGCCGGTCACATCCTTGCCCGCATCGGCTTTGCCCTGATCGTCGGCGGCGCGCTCGGCAACCTGATCGACCGCGCCGTTTTCGGCCACGTCATCGATTATATTCTGTTCCATACCCCGGTCTGGTCCTTCGCGGTATTCAACCTCGCCGACGCCTTCATTTCCGTGGGCGCGGCACTGGTTGTCTTCGATGAGCTGATCGGCTGGCGGCGGGAAACCAAGCCTCAGGAGCCGGGCAATTGACCTCGCGCGGCCATCGCCTCAAAGTCGGCCCCTGAAGCAATTCCAGGAAACTGACGCGATTGCGGGAAAGCATGCAGCGGTTTTCCGTCCGCAAGGAAACGCCCGAACCGAGGAGACAAAAATGTCCGATACCTTCAAAGCCATCCTCGTTTCGCGCGATGCCGAGAAGAAGCAGTCGGTCGAAATCGTCGACCTCACCGAAGTCGACCTGATGGAAGGCGATGTCACCGTCGCCGTCGAGGCGACCACGGTGAACTACAAGGACGGGCTGGCCATCACCGGCAAGGCGCCGGTCGTGCGCCGCTGGCCGCTGGTGCCCGGCATCGATTTCGCCGGCACCGTTGTTTCCTCTTCCCATGCCGACTGGCGCAAGGGTGACAAGGTGATCCTCAATGGCT
>NZ_RZSL01000900.1:0-1755 GCF_003997355.1 Mesorhizobium sp. M1E.F.Ca.ET.041.01.1.1
ACGGGCACCAACAACTGGCCACGGCTGCCGGGCAACAACAATTTCAAGGTGCTCAAGGCCGGCGCCGACAAGCTCGGCTACAAGGAATGCCACACCGGCAACATGGCGATCAATTCGGTGCAGCGCGACGACCGCAATTCCTGCCAGCAGACGGGCTTCTGCTTCCAGGGCTGCAAGTGGGGCGCAAAATGGTCGACGCTCTATACCGAGATCCCGAAGGGCGAGGCGACCGGCCATCTCGAGGTGCGGCCGAACTCCATGGTGATCAAGATCAACCACGACGCCAGCGGCAAGGTGACCGGCGTCGTCTATGCCGACAAGGACGGCAAGCTGCAGGAGCAGAAGGCGCGCATCGTCGCCGTCGCCGGCAATTCGATCGAGAGCCCGCGCCTGCTGCTCAACTCCGAATCGAGCAAGTTCCCGCATGGGCTTGCCAATTCATCGGGGCAGGTGGGCAAGAACTACATGCGCCACACGACCGGCTCGGTCTATGCCGTCTTCGACAAGCCGGTGCACATGTATCGCGGCACCACCATGGCCGGCATCATCCGCGACGAGGCGCGCCACGATCCTTCGCGCGGCTTCGTCGGCGGCTATGAGATGGAGACGCTGTCGCTCGGCCTGCCGTTCATGGCGGCCTTCCTCAATCCGGGCGGCTGGGGCCGCTCCTTCACGACCGCGCTCGATCACTACGACCGTATGGCGGGGCTGTGGATTGTCGGCGAGGACATGCCGCGCGAGGAGAACCGCATCACGCTGCACAAGGACGAAAAGGACGAGCACGGCATGCCGATCGCAGACGTCCATTTCGACGACCATGCCAACGACACGGCGATGCGTGATCACGCCTACAAACAGGGCCAGGCTCTATATGCTGCTGTCGGCGCCACGCGAACCTTCCCGACGCCGCCCTATCCCTCGACCCATAATCTCGGCACCAACCGGATGAGCGAGAAGGCGGGCGACGGCGTCGTCAACAAGCATGGCCAGACGCACGACATCAAGAACCTGTTCGTGTCGGACGGCAGCCAGTTCACCACGGGCGGCGCGGAAAATCCGACGCTCACCATCGTCTCGTTGGCTATCCGACAGGCCGACTACATCGCCACGCAAATGTCGGCGAAAAGCATCTAGAGCGGTTCGGCGTTCATCGCCGACCCGCTCCAGTTATTTGTTTTGAAGCAATTCCGGACGGAAAACCGCTACGCACTTTTCCTGGATTGCTTTCGTCCTCCCGACTGCCTGCTGGCGCGGGACCCAAATCGGGGTTCCGCGCCCTTTTTTGCAAATGCCCGACAACCTTAGGCGCCGACCGGCTGACCGTCCTTGCGGCGGATGGCTACGACCGACGGGCGTGGCGGCTGGCCGTCCTTGAAGTCGGGCCACAGCGTCTCGGCCTTGTCGAGCGTCTCGGCATCCTCCGAGGGGTGTTGGACCGAGAGGAACAGCGTCGTGCCGTCTGGCGTGAAACAGGGGCCGGTCGCCTCGGCGCCATGCGGGCAGGTGAAGAGCAGTTTCGGCAAGCCGCGCGCCGCGCCCTCGGTGTCGACGCCATAGACGCCGTCCGGAAGGTCGAAGTCGTTGGCGCCGTCGGTCGCCACCCACAGCCGGCCGGCTGGATCGAAGGTGATGTTGTCGGGGCAGACGAACCAGCCATTGTCCGACGTATCGGGGTGGAAGGTGGCGCCGACCTTGGCGTCCTTGGGGTTGCCGCAGAGCACGAAAAGGTCCCAGGCATATTTATCGGCGGTGTGG
>NZ_RZSL01000901.1:0-1754 GCF_003997355.1 Mesorhizobium sp. M1E.F.Ca.ET.041.01.1.1
ATTATCAGCTGTTGTGCGGCGAGGAGTTCTTCCAGCACCGCCGGGTCTTCGACCGCACGTCACTGACGCGCTGGCGCCGCGCATGGGCGAGGAACGGCTGACGGCGCTGCTGCAGGAGAGCCTGGCGGCGACCCGGCTGGGGGCGGCCAAGCCGGCCGACTTCCGTGCGAGGATCGTCGTCCACCGTGCAGGAGAAGGCCATCACCTTTCCGACCGACGCAAAGCTGATGCATCGCGCCCGCGAGCGGCTGGTCAAGAAGCACGGTGTTGTGCTGCGCCAGTCCTATGCGCGGGTCGGCAAGTTCGCGCTGATCAAGCATCAGCGTTATGCCCACGCCAGCAGTTCAAACGGGCCAACCGGCAGCTCAAGCGGCTGCGCACCATGCTCGGCGCGGTAATCCGCGACATCACCCGCAAGATCGCCGGGCGGCCGGAACTGATGGCGAAAGCCGCCAGTTCCGGAACCCGTCCCGGAACTGGCGGCAACAGCGCCAACTAGGGAATTTTCGATGCCCACAATCAGGGAATATTCATCGCCCGATGACAGCGCATTGCCTCAAGGAAAATGTTACCGAGCGGGTTCGTTGCCTCACCTAAAATGTTACCCGTGAAGGCGCCTGTTGCCATGATGCCTTCATCACCAGGGAGGCATCATGAAGACGAAGATGACGCATGCCATGCGCATGGAACTGGCCAATGCGGTCAGGGATCGCTATGCGGCCGCAACGACCAAGGACAAGCGAAGGATCTTGGAGGAGTTCATCGCGGCGACGGGGTATCACGAGAAGTCCGCAATCCGTGTCCTGAACAGCCACCCGGAGCCGAAGCATCGCCAGACCCGTCAACGCCCGTCGCTCTATGATGAGGCCGCTCGGGGCGCGTTGATTGTGCTGTGGGAGGCTTCAGATCGAGTCTGCGGCAAGCGCCTTAAGGCACTGCTGCCCATTCTGTTGCCTGCGCTGGAACGCAACGATCATTTGAAGCTCGAGGAGGAGATACGCCACAAGATCCTGTCGATGAGCGCTGCGACGATCGACCGCTTGCTCCAGATGCCAAGGCGCAACCTGCGTACGAAAAAGAATCCAAGGGTTGTGCCAGAGCCCCGGCGGCGCATCAAAATGCGCACTTTTGCCGACTGGAACGAGCCACTTCCCGGCAGCATGGAAATGGACCTGGTCGCTCATTGCGGAGAGGCCAACCGCGGTAGCTACGTTCACAGCCTGGTTCTGACCGATATCGCGAGCGGATGGACGGAGGCCGCGCCCATCGTCGTGCGAGAAAGCACCCTCGTGGTCGAGACACTTGAGCGCATTCGCCTGAGCTTGCCTTTTGCTCTGAACGCTCTGGACGTGGATAACGGCAGCGAGTTCGTCAACAACAGGCTGATTGAGTATTGCCTCGGTCACGGCATCGAACTGACCCGCTCGCGGCCTTACCGCAAGAATGACCAAGCGTGGATCGAGCAGAAAAATGGCGCCGTTGTACGGAAGCTCCTGGGTTATCGGCGCTTCGAGGGCTTGGCGGCAGCCAGGGCGATCACGCGCCTCTACGGGGCATCCCGGCTGTTCGTGAACTTCTTCCAGCCCTCGTTCAAACTGGCTGCCAAGCAACGCGACGGCGCGAAGGTGGCCAAGCGCTATCATCCACCACAGACTCCCTGCGAGCGTCTCCTGCAAGCGCAGGGTATCCCGATTGCCGCCAAGAGCAGGCTGAGCGAAATCGCCGCCGACCTCGATCCGCTGAAGCTTCTGGAG
>NZ_RZSL01000902.1:0-1749 GCF_003997355.1 Mesorhizobium sp. M1E.F.Ca.ET.041.01.1.1
CGACTGGCCCGCATAAGATTGTCCGAGGTGAAGCTGCTTGGCGAACCCCTGACGCGGTCGGAACACGCCGTGCACGGTCCGTAGAGCTGTCGACTGCTTCTCAGTCCCAGCACAGTCCCTTGTGGCCGGTCGTCACGAGCCACTGCACTCGCGCGAGGTGGCTTTTCACCGCTTTGCGGGCACGGCTCGGCTCCTTCGCCGGATCGATCCCCAACAATTTCAGCGCTATATCTTCTTCGCTGGCGTTCTGCGCAGTGAAGACATGGATATTCATGCAAAGGGTGAAATGCTCGTTGTCGTAGTCGGTTAGGGTGTCCGACCAGGGAACCTCCGTGGCAACTGGAGCGGCTTTCAAGGACGCCATTGAATTTCCAATTCGTTTCCTCAGATATTCCGATGCCTACCCGCCTAACCCCAGGGTATCGTCAGCTCCCCCAGTTTCAACCACCTATAGCTCTGGCAGTAGGCGGGGTCGGCCATCGGCACACGCGGGATCAGCATCGCGACCAGGAAAATCGCTCTCCGTATGAGCGAAGCAAAGTCGATCGATTACGACTTTGTCCAGTCTCTGCCCCTTGAAGCGACCGGTTGTAGCGTTGCCAGCCGTAAACGGCTACTGATTGCATCTGCCAGCAGCTCGACAACATGGCTGCTGTCCGCCGCAAAGGTACGTATATCTGCTCAGACGGCGCGTGCTTCTGTTCCCCTCAGTCGGAGAGTCGTCGCCGAAGGGTCGCCAGAGCCATTATTTGCACATATTGCACATCACCCGTTTGGCGGGTAAGGGAACCTGGGGGAACTAAGGAGAACAAACATGTCTCTAGAATCAGGCAATACTTTCATCGAACTTACTGCGGATATCGTGTCAGCCTATGTCCAGAAAAATCCGGTTCCAACGTCTGGATTGCCGGATCTGATTGCCAGCGTGAATTCAGCGTTGTCCAATATTGGTCAGGCTACCCCAACGGAAGCGCCGACCCAAAAACCGGCAGTCAATCCCAAGAGTTCCGTGTTCCCGGATTACATCATCAGCCTTGAAGACGGCGAGAAATACAAGTCGCTCAAGCGCCATCTTGCGGTCAGACACGGCTTAACCCCCGATGAATACCGGACGAAATGGGGATTGGCCAAGGACTATCCCATGGTCGCACCAAACTATTCGGCGGCTCGATCGGCACTGGCAAAATCGTCGGGCTTGGGAAGAAAAGCGGCGCCAGCCAAGAAACTTCCTGTGAAGCGCAAGGCGAAGGCTTAGGGTGCGGAGATCATCGTGCTAATAGCAGCGCTGCCGTCGCTGCCGAAAAGGAACGCCTCTGCAGCATAGGGGAGCCCAACGAGAAGGTGGTGTTCCTCTCTTCTTCGCCGGCGGAACCATAGCGGCCACAAGGCAATACCGACAAGCAGATAAGGGGTCGCGGACGCGGCCCTTTTTGTCAACTGTCATTACTAACTGACTGTAGCATTTTGGCGGCGCCGACACCGGCGCCGAGACCCTGGCTCGCGCCAGGACAATCATCGAGACGGCCAAGATAACCGGCATCGATCCGCAGGCATAACTCGCAGACGTGCTCGACCGCATTCATGATCACAAGATCAATCGCCTTGACGGCCTGCTTCCCTGGATTTGGTTGCCTGTGACCGCCATCTCCGCCGAGGCTGCCTGATGGCAACGGTGACCCCTGTGTTCAGCATCGACTTACGTCGCCAAATTGCTGAAGATGCCGAACTCCTTCAGGCGATCGTCAGAAA
>NZ_RZSL01000903.1:0-1749 GCF_003997355.1 Mesorhizobium sp. M1E.F.Ca.ET.041.01.1.1
TCCAACGGCTTCAACGAGAACCTTGCGCTGTTCCAGCAGGGCAAGTGCGGCATGTGGATCGACGCCACCGTCGCCGCTTCCTTCGTCTCGGATCCGAAGGCCTCGCAGGTCGCCGACAAGGTCGGCTATGCGCTGGCGCCCGACAATGGCCTCGGCAAGCGCGGCAACTGGCTGTGGGCCTGGTCGCTGGCGATCCCGGCGGGTACGCAAAAGGCTGACGCCGCCGAGAAGTTCGTATCGTGGGCAACCAGCAAGCACTATGCCGAGCTGGTCGCCTCGAAGGAAGGCTGGGCCAACGTTCCGCCCGGAACGCGCTCCTCGCTCTATGCCAATCCGGAGTACCAGAAGGCGGCGCCCTTCGCCAAGATGACGCTGGACTCCATCAACGCCGCCGACCCGACGCATCCGACCGTCAAGCCGGTGCCCTATGTCGGCGTGCAGTTCGTCGCCATCCCTGAATTCCAGGGCCTCGGCACCACCGTCGGCCAGCTCTTCTCAGCCGCCCTTGCCGGCCAGTCGAGCGTCGACGATGCGCTGAAGCAGGCCCAGGACGCAGCCACCGCGGCAATGACCGAAGGCGGCTACATCAAGTAAGGCTCCTCCCGGTGCCGAACGCCGGTAGCGCATCATGACCGGCATTGGCCGCCCGAAACCCAGTTCGGGCGGCCACCTTCACAATCAGGAAAATTGTGGCACAACGCTAGAATCCGGCTGACATTTGGAGGGTGACCGTCATGGCTACTCAGCAAACCCGTTCGCTTGCCCGTTTCATGATGGCGCCATCGGTGATCCTGCTGTTCATCTGGATGATCGTGCCGCTGGCCTTCACGCTGTGGTTCTCGTTCCAGCAATACAACCCGCTCAACCCGATCCGCGACGGTTTCGTCGGCTTCTCCAACTACGCGCTATTCTATTCCAACCCGGCCTTCCTGCAGTCGATCCTCAACACGCTCGCCATCGTCGTCAGCGTGCTGGTCATCACCGTGGTCGGCGGCATCCTTTTGGCGTTGCTCCTCGACCAGCCGATCTGGGGCCAGGGTTTCGTGCGCATCCTCGTGATCTCGCCGTTCTTCGTCATGCCGCCGGTTGCGGCACTTGTCTGGAAGAACATGATCATGCACCCGCAATACGGCGTCTTCGCCGATATTGCCCGCTTCTTCGGCGCCAACCCCATCGACTGGTTCGGGCAGCACCCGCTGACGGCGGTCATCCTCATCGTCGCCTGGCAATGGCTGCCCTTCGCCACGCTGATCCTGCTCACGTCACTGCAATCGCTTGATACTGAGCAGAAGGAGGCGGCCGAAATGGACGGCGCCGGCTTCCTCAGCCGCTTCTGGTATCTGACGCTGCCGCACATGTCGCGCGCCATCACCGTCGTCATCCTGATCCAGACGATCTTCCTGCTCTCGATCTACGCCGAGATCCTGGTCACCACCAATGGCGGCCCAGGCTACGCCTCCACCAACCTGCCCTTCCTCGTCTACCAGAAGGCGCTGCTGGAGTTCAAAATCGGCCAGGCGTCCGCAGGTGGCGTCATCGCGGTCATTCTCGCCAACATCGTCGCGTTCTTTGTCATGCGCGCCGTCGGCAAGAACCTGGACAAGTGAGGGGGAGACGATGCCACTTGCGCTGAACCACCCCCACTCCGTCCCGCTGCGCGGGACACCTCTCCCCCTGCCCGGGGGAGAGGAAACGCCTGCGTCGAAGTCGCGCCCTTCCTCTACCCCGTCGATCGGGGGAGAGGTGGTT
>NZ_RZSL01000904.1:0-1734 GCF_003997355.1 Mesorhizobium sp. M1E.F.Ca.ET.041.01.1.1
GCGCAAAGGCGTCTCAAATCCGCTTGGCAAGGCGACGGAACCAGGCCAATGCCGGCATTTCGACGAAGCGCCATGAAATCCAAGAGGAGACGATGACGGCAATCAGCATTGCCATCAAAGCCGCGAAGCCGATCCATGGTGAGCCGACGCCGAAGCCGGTCACCTGATCGCCGCGCAACGTCATGTCGCCGACAATGCCAAGCCCGAGCTTGCGCTCGAGGAGGCCGCCGACATTGATCATGCGGCCCTGGACGAAGATGTGGACCATGTAGATCGAATAGGAGAGCGAGCCGAGCAGCAGCATCGGACGGCTGGAGAGCAGCGCGCTGATCAAGCCGCCCTCATGCGCGAAGAGATAGAGCGCCAGAGCGAAGACGACGGGCGCGGCGATCCCGGCGTCGTTCGATCCGGCGACCGAAACGAACAGCCCGATCGCCGCGACCATGGCGAGCTCGGCCATCGTCCAGGCAATGCGCCCTGCGCCTGCCATCGCCTGTCGCGCCTCTGCAATGGAATCGTGCTGAAACCAGGCCAGCAGCGCGCCGAGCGAGAAGCCGTAAAGGCAGCGGATGAAGCCGAAATCGAAGGACACGTCCATATGACGGGTCGAGAAGCCAAGCAGGAAGAAAGGCGCCGTGACGGCCGCGGCGGCGAACCATATCCAGGCGCGCCGGCCGGTCGCGAGCACCACGCCGGCAAACAGCAGATAGGTGAAGAACTCGGCCGAAATGCTCCAGCTCGGCGCGTTCCAGGTCAGATGCTCCTCCACCCCCATGCCCTGCAGCAGGAAGAGATTGGCGACAAGACTTCTCAGATCAAAGCCTGCGGTGAAGGGCGCGGCACCGGTTCCATGCAGTGCCGGCAGGGCGAGCCGCATCGCCTCGAAGGCGACGAAAGCGGCAAGCATCGAAAGATGCAGCGGGTAGATGCGGCCAAAGCGCACCAGCGCGAAACGGGCAATCTCACCCGGCTCGCTCAGCCGGCCTCTGTAGGAGCTGGCGATGACGAAACCGGAAAGCACGAAGAAGAAATCGACGAATAGATAGGAGCCGCCGACAAAGGCGCTCTGCGCGATTGTCGACGTCGTGGGAAAATGGAACAGCGCCACCAGCAGCGCGCAGATGCCGCGCCAGGAATCGAGCACCAGGAAGCGCTCGCCGGCCGCCGTGCCGGTTCGGGTTGCCGCCGGAGCAGGTACGAGGTTGAGCAAGGCGGCCTCGGTCATAATGATACAAATCCTGTGTTGCCATGGCACTCGGCGAGCGCCATTCCGCCTCCGCAAGCTGTGACTGGCATGTTGCGTGCCGGTTCTGTAGTGCTGCCCCGATGACAACCGAGGACCCGTAATGGCGAACAAAGAGATCGACCACGCCTTCACCGCCCGTTCCAAGACGGGCGCATCGTTCGAGCCGACCTATGCCGGCGCGCTGTCGTTCATGCGGCGCAAGTACACGAAGGACGTAAAGGGCGCGGACGCCGTCGTGTGGGGCATTCCCTTCGACGCCGCCGTCACCAACCGGCCGGGCGCTCGCTTTGGGCCGCAGGCGATCCGCCGCGCTTCGGCGATCCTCGACAACGATCCGCAATATCCGTTCTCGCGCGAGCTGTTCGAACAGCTCGCGGTGATCGACTATGGCGATTGCCTGCTCGACAGCGGCAATCATCAGAAGACCCCTGGCGCGATCGAGCGCGAGGCGGCCAAGATCTTGAAATCAGGCGCCTTCCTGTTGACGC
>NZ_RZSL01000905.1:0-1732 GCF_003997355.1 Mesorhizobium sp. M1E.F.Ca.ET.041.01.1.1
GTAGTTGCTGGCGCCGCATTGTGCGACGCCTTTGCCGAGATATTTGACGCCGCCCTCGATGTTTTGCTCGTTGATGTCGCGATCGAAGCCGAGCTGCCTGCCCGTTCCCTTCGTCAGTTGCATCACGCCCTTGACGCCGGTGTGCGAACCGGCACAGCTGTCCAAGCGCGATTCCTGGTAGGCGACCGACAGCGCCAGCCCCTCCGGAACGCCATATTTTTGCGCATAGTAGCGGATGAGCTTGGCGTTTTCCGCGTCGCGGCTCAGCGCCTCGCCTGGGGGGCGGCTGAACATTTGCGACCTGTATTTGTTCGTATAGGTGCAAACGAGGCTCTTTTTCTTCTCCTGCTCGTCGGATTTGGAATCGTGCGATTTTGCGCTGTGCTGCTCGTCTTGCGCACGCTTATCCAGATTGGAATTGTCGATGACCGCGATTTGCGCCAGCGCCGGGGCAACCGCCATCTGCCCCGGCATAATCGCGGCCGCGACAATCGCGCTGCTAAGCCGCTTCTTCATGCTCGCTTTCCCATCCACAAAGGTAGGGCAGCCACGCTTCCGGCTCTTGCCCGTAAGTCTCGCGCAGCCGTTCGCATTCCTTGATGCTGGTTTCGTTGGTCGACAGCACCTTGATGAGGTCGGGCATGGCCGAGAGGTCGAGCTTGGCCACGACGGAATCGCTGTCGTGCTTGACCAGGAATGTGCGCGTCTCCTTGGCGGTCCGGCGCACGAACTCGAACTCCTTCGCCGTCAGCGAGAAGCGCGCCATGTAGGAATCCTTGCTCGCCTTCGGATTGGGGAAAAAAATGTTGGTTTTCGTCTGCTCGATCAGCGAGGACGAGATCGACGAGTTGACAACATCCTCGGCCGTCTGGGTGCCAAAGCCGACGACGCCGTTGCGCCGGCGGATCGTTTTCAAAGTCTCGTTGATGAAGGCGGCGAACACCTCGTCATCGAGCAGCTTCCAGCCTTCGTCGAGGAACATCAGAAGCGGAGTGCCGTCCATGATCTCTTCGAGCCGATGGAAGATGTAGAGCAGGGCGGCCGAGCGCAATTTTTTGTCGGCCAGGATCTTGGTCATGTCGAACCCGACCACCGGCTTCGAGAAATCGACGAGATCGACAGGGTTGTTGAAGAGCCAGCCCTTGTCGCCAGGGTTCAGCCACGGTTCAATTCGCGCCGCGAGGTCGTTCATTCCGGGCGTCAGCGAGCCGCGCAGCACCTCCGGCAGCAACTCGAACGCGCGCTGTTGGCGCGGGATCTTGTAGACCTTGTCGACGGCCGTGTTGATCACGCGCATTTCAGCCACGTCGAGCGATCCGTCGTCGGGGGTCAGGATATAGCGCAATAGCCCTTCGAGAAACGTGCGGTTTTCCGCCGTGTCCTCGAGCTGGAGCGGCGCAAAGCCGGTGGCCTGCATCGGCTCCATGACCTCGTAGCGGCCGCCGAGCGCGCGGATGAAGAGCTCGGCGCCGCGCATATAGTCGAAGTAGACGCATCGGGGTCGCGGCGAAATCCGCATCGCCTGGGCCATCAGGAACGACAGCACGACCGTCTTGCCCGAACCGGTCGGGCCGAAAACGGTGAAATGGCCGACGTCGTGAACGTGAAAGTTGAAATAATAGGCTGTCTGGCTGCTCGTCTCGAGCAGCGCGATCGGCCGCTTCCAGTGCAGTCCCTCACGCTGGCCCGAGGGAAAATTGTGACCCGAGAACAACCCGGCAAAGTTCAGCGA
>NZ_RZSL01000906.1:0-1720 GCF_003997355.1 Mesorhizobium sp. M1E.F.Ca.ET.041.01.1.1
CTTCTCCCCTAAGGGGAGAAGGAGAGGTGCCCCTGCAACCACCCAAGCACTCTTGCCCAGCCTTCGGCATGCTCGGCCGCCGCGTCCGGGAAGCCGGCGAAACCGCCGTGGCAGATCGTGAGCTGCGTGCCGGCCACGGTCGGTTCCAGCAGATAGGCGACGGTGGTCTCGTGGCGGCCGAGCGTCGGATGGTCCCGCTCGTAGCGCCTCGTCTGCACGATGCGGCGCGGCATCTCGATCTCGATAAATCTCCCGCTGACGGGAAGATGCCCGCCGTCGGCAGTCTTCACGGTGACATTCCATCGGCCGCCGACGCGAAGATCGGCGGCCCAGCCAATCATCCGGTAGGTGTCCGCCGAGCCCCACCAGCGCCCGACCTCATCCGTGACGAGCGCGGCAAGAACTTGCTCGGGAGGGGCAAGGATTTCTGCCGAAGCCATGACCGTCTCGGTGTTCGCCATGGCCTGCGGCCAGGAATGCCCGAGCATCATCGCAACCTCCTTTGGGTTCGTTTCGATTTCGAAACGATGCCTCAGCCCTTTGACGGCGGGCGCTCGAAACCCTTGCCGGTCTCGAGCAGGCTCTTCAGGCTCGCCAGGACCAGCGGCCAGCCCTTGGCGACGTTCTCGATCAGCCTGTGCGGTCCGTCGGCCTCGTGGGTGACGGCAAGCTTCATCAAATCGCCGTCCTGCTCGATGGTGAAGGTGCAGCGCGTGTAGCCGTCTTCCTTCAGCTCCGGCATCCATTCGTTGCGCCATTTGATGACGAGACGCCTGGGCGGGTCGATCTCGAGAATCTCGCCCGAGTCGGCGACTCGGCCGTCGGGGAAGATCAGCTTCCAGCTCGAGCCCACCTTCCAGTCGCTCTCCTGATAGGAGCAGAGGAAGAACTGCCGGTTGAACTCGGGGTCGGTCAATGCCGTCCAAAGCTTTTCGGGCGTGGTGCGGATATAGGTGACGTAGACGAAACTGTTGTCGCTCATGGCTCTTCCCTTTCAAGCCGCTTCTTCAGGTCGCTCAATGCATCCAGCCGATGGCGCTCGAACTTGCCGATCCAGCGCTCGGCGATCTCGTTGATCGGAACGGGATTGAGGTAGTGCTCCTTCTCCCGGCCCCGGCGCATGGTGGTGACGAGGTTCGCTTCTTCCAAAATCGCCAGGTGCTTGGTCACCGCCTGGCGCGTCATCTCCATCCGTTCGCAGAGCGCATTCAGCGTCTGCCCGTTCCGGGCATAGAGGCTGTCCAGCAATTGCCGACGTGTCGGGTCGGCCAAGGCGCGAAAGACGGCATCCATGCTCATGGCCTTAATATGCAACCATTTGGTTGCATGTCAAGCGGCGTGACAAACCCAAGCAATCACTTGCCGGTGAATGGCGTCAGTGCTTGCGGGAGAACCAGAAAGCGTCGGTCATGCGTTTCATGCCGATGCGCTCGTAAAAACCGACGGCGTCGGGCAACGAGATCAGGCTGATGCCGACCGCAGGGCCGAGTTGCCGACGCGCCTCGTCCATCAGGCCCTTGCCGATGCCGAGCCCTTGCGCCGAGGCGGACACGGCGAGCTCGGAAATGTAGCAGACCCAGGAGAAGTCGGTGATGGCGCGGGCAACGCCGACAAGCGGCCTGCCCTCGACATCGAGACGCGCGGTCAGCACCAGATTGGCATTGCCGAGCATCGTCTTCAGGCGGGCCTCGTCATCGACCGGCCGTGTTTCGCCGAGGCC
>NZ_RZSL01000907.1:0-1720 GCF_003997355.1 Mesorhizobium sp. M1E.F.Ca.ET.041.01.1.1
CTGCCAGCCGCCGAGCTTGCGCGACAGCGCCGCTCCTTCGGCGTAGCCCAACCCGCAGGCAACGACGGCGGCAAGCATTAACCCGTCGCCGACCGGTGACGCGGTCACGCCTTGCGTCAGGGCAAAACCCGCGACGAGCGCGCTGCCCAGGCATGAGAACAGCCAGAAAGCCGGGCGCGGAGGGTCGCCGCCGCGCAGCACGCCGAAGATTGCGGTCGCCAGCGGCAGCAGGCCGACGAAGATGATGGAATGCGCGGCGGTGACATGTTTGAGCTCCAGCGCCGTGAGCAACGGGAAGCCGACCACGACTCCAAGCGCGACGACGACGAGCGAAACCAGGTCCCCTCGCTCCGGGCGCTTCTCGCGGAACAGGAGCAGCATCGCGATCCCGAGCAGGCCGGCGATCGCCGCCCGGGCCGACGTCAGGAAGGTCGGGTCGAAATCCAGCACCGCCATACGCGTCGCCGGCAGCGACCCGCTGAAGATCAGCACGCCGATGAAGCCGCTGAGCCAGCCGTTGAAACTCTTGTCCATCATCCGCTCCGTTTGCGCTTCCGTATCGGGGCGGCGCATGGTGTTACCAGAGACAATGGAGTACAATTTCGCAAAACTGTAATGGTCTGCGGGGAAGTACAGATGGACAGGCCTGACCCGAATGCAGGCGGCCGAACGCTCGTCGAAACGGTCATGTCGGCCATCCGGCAGCGGATCGCGGCGCGCGTCCTGACGCCTGGCGCGCGCCTGCCGTCGATCCGCGCCTTCGCCGGCATCATGCAGGTGTCGAAGTCGACGGTGGTCGAGGCCTACGAAAGGCTCGCGGCGGAAGGCATGATCCGCTCGCGGCCCGGTTCCGGCTTCTATGCCGCCGGCCCGCTCGCGCCGCTGTCGCTGGCCGAGATCGGCCCGCGCCTCGACCGCGCCGTCGATCCGCTCTGGGTCTCGCGGCAGTCGCTGGAGGCGGGCGGCGAGACGCTGAAACCCGGCTGCGGCTGGCTGCCGGCCTCCTGGATGCCGCAGGCCTCCTTGCGCCGGGCTTTGCGCGGCGCCGCCCGAACCGACGATGCAGCGCTCGCCGATTACGGCACGCCGCTCGGACTGCCGGCGCTGCGGCAGTTGCTGCCCGCCGCCTCTCGGCGCACGGTGTCGAGGCTTCGCCCGACCAGATCATGCTCACCGAATCCGGAACACAGGCGATCGACCTGTTGTGCCGCTTCCTGCTCGAGCCGGGCGACACGGTACTGGTCGACGATCCATGCTATTTCAATTTCCATGCGCTTCTGCGCGCCCATCGGGCCAAGGTGGTCGGTGTCCCCATGACGCCTTCGGGGCCCGACATCGATCTTTTCGCGCAAGCGCTCGCCGAGCACCGGCCGCGCCTCTACATCACCAACTCCGCGCTTCACAATCCGACCGGCGCGGCGCTCTCGCCGGTCGTTGCGCACCGGCTTCTCAAGCTCGCCGATCAGTCGGACCTCGCCATCATCGAAGACGATATCTTCGCCGATTTCGAGCACACGCCGGCACCACGGCTGGCGGCCTTTGACGGCCTCGGCCGCGTCGTCCAGATCGGCTCCTTCTCCAAGACGCTTTCGGCTTCGGTGCGTTGCGGCTTCATCGCCGCGCCACGTGACTGGATGGAAGGGCTGATCGACCTCAAGATCGCCACCTCTTTCGGCGGCGGGCGGCTCTCCTCCGAACTGGTGCTGACCCTGCTGAAGGA
>NZ_RZSL01000908.1:0-1717 GCF_003997355.1 Mesorhizobium sp. M1E.F.Ca.ET.041.01.1.1
GCTTCGGGCAGCGGAGTGCCGCGGCGCGCGGTTTCGGTGAGATAGCCGGAGCGCAGGCCGTGGGCCGAGAAGGCTTGCGGATCGAGCCCGGCCTCAGCGATGCGCCGCTTCAGGATCAGATTGACGGCCTGCGGCGTCAGGGCGCGTTTTTCGAGATTGCCCCAGAGGTCGATTGCGCCAAACACCGCGCCCTCGGTGATGCCAGCGCGCTCGAGCCAGTGTTTCAAGGCCAGCACCGGCCGGCCGACGAGCAGCACGAAAGCGTCGTTGTCGGCCTGAGTTGTCTTTGTCCGGCCGAGCCGGATGGACAGGCAGGGCAGTTTTTCGCCGTCGGGTGCCTTGGGATCGGCCGGCACCGGCTCTTGCTCGACCAGCTGCTCGGCACGCAGAGCAGCAATCTCGCTGCGGCGGCGGCCGCCAGACGCGAAAGCTGTCAACAAAATGGCACGGTCGCGCACATCGACGAGACGGTTCCCGGCGCAGGCTGTCAGGAGCGCGGTCAAAATGTCGGCCGTCACCGCCTTCTTGCTCTTGCGGCCGCGCGGGCGGGCGCTGGCGCGCACGGCAAGCTTTACGGCGCTCTGCAGCCCCAGAGCGTTGAAGTTTCCTTTCAGGCCACGCCATTTGGTCAACGTCGACCAGCTCGACAGCCGCCTGCGAACCGTGCTGGGCGCGTGGGGACCGTCGACTCGCAGAAGCCCTGCCTCCTTAAGGGCGACCGTCACGTCGCCAGGCATGCCGTGCGCTGGATCGGTTTCGCGCCTGGCTCGATCCCATAGATGATGCGCGACGAATTTTAGCAACAGCGCTTCCGGCGCCGGCCAGGGCAGAGGCTCGCCCGTGGACGCCTGGCACCAAGCCTCGAGGTAGCCAAGGTCGGAAGCGAGCGCCCGCAGCGAATTATCGCCGATGCCTTCTTTTGCGAGATGACGCAACGTGGCGACGTCGTCGTCGGTGAGCAATTCGGCCAGGAAATCACGCCGATCGAAGGGCAGCACCGAATCCAGCGCGTCGAGCGCCTCCGCACGGCGCAGCTTTTGGTCGGATGCGGGTTTTGGCAGCCGGAGGTCCATGGTGCTCGCTTAAAACAGATACGGTTCGTCGGCCCAGGCGAGCAGCACGGCGGCATCGCGGTCTGGCAGGCGCACGCGCCCGGCACGCAACCCGTCGGCGATGGTGTGGCCGACGTCCGGATCGACCCAGTGCCCGTGCGTCAAAAAAAAGAACCAGGCGAAGGGCAGGCCAACCTCGGCGTCGATCGCCTCGATGCGCTCCATCAGTCGATGCACGGAGACGCTGTCTTCCGCCAGCAGCTGTTCGCTGGGAGACCGCAGAGGTCGCGGGATAAAGCCGATCTCGCGCCGGTCGCGATGCTCAAGATCGTGAATGTCGAAGGCCCAATGATCAAAGATGCGGTGGTCGCAAGCACTCGATCGTTCCCAATCGGCAAAAAAGCGGTTCTCGCGCGGGACAAAATCGAACCAGTCGGGATTGGCTTCCAGGAACGCAATATCCCGCTTACTCTCGGAGCCGACCTCGTGAATGACACGGTTCTCGAGCTCGGGACGGCTTGCCTCGCGCTGTTCCTTGTTGATGCGCGCCCGGCGCGCCAAGAAACTGCGCATGTGAACGATGCCGCCGCCAGCGCGGCCGCGCAGCCGGTAGATGGGCCCGGCAAGCACGGGCGCGACCGCATCAGGCTCGCGCCGCACCCAGG
>NZ_RZSL01000909.1:0-1700 GCF_003997355.1 Mesorhizobium sp. M1E.F.Ca.ET.041.01.1.1
GCCGCTGACACGCCACTGGATCGCGCTGTGGCTGAGCTTCGCGGCAACGGGCGCACGCTGTCTGGCCGAGATAGCCACGCCTCACCATGCGCTGATGACCATGGCAGGCATCGCTTGGTCGGCGGCGTGGCTTCTGTTTCTGTCGGCGCATCTTGCCGCCCTGCGGCAACCGGCGCCCTTCCCGCTTCTGAGCGCCGAGCGCGCCCGTTCTGAGCCGGCTTGAAAGGATCGCCTTGGACTCTGGAGCAAGCCGCTTCGATAGTCCCGCACTGAGGCTACGCCCGTCGGCGCCCAGCGCCTGCGAAAGTCGTAGCCGACCGCGTCTCGAGGTCGGCCAAGCGCCCCCAGGTATGTAGATGCGCTTTTGGGAAAACATTTCCCGAAACCGAGCAACGCTCCCGTCACTCCTTGCCCGATTTTCCGGCAGCTCCTACACGCCCCCCGCTCAGGAGCAATTCCTTCGCCTCGGGCGACCAGCGGCTTCTTGTCAGGGTCAGTTTGAAGCTGCGGTTGTGGTCGACGATCGTCTGAGGGCCGCGATTTGCGGCGGCATCGAGGAGTTCCGCGAACCGCTCCTGCGCCTCAACGACTGGCCAGGAGTTCAACTCGGTATCCGCAGGCTTTGGGCCTCTCTTTTTTCCGGGGCTTTTGCCCATGGCGAATCCTTCTACCCAGGCGGAGACTATGCTTAACGATTTGCCGGTGCCTCTCACCTACGTTCGCGCCGCACAATCACACTGACACAATAACAGGATGCCAGCGGTGAGCCCACTCCCGAGAATTTATGTCCTTGATACGAACGTAGTAAGCGAACTCATCAAGAAAAGACCGCATCCCAGCGTTGTCCGCTGGATAGCGGAAACGGACACCTCGCTCGCAATTCCGTTTGGTTGCGTGATCGAAATTCAGCGAGGCATTACGATGCTTGAAGCACGGAACGTTGCCAGATCCCTTGAACTGCAGTCCTGGCTCGATCGCCTTCTGGTGTCGGACATGGCGTTCCTCCCCATGGATGCCGAGACCTCGAAGCTCTACGCCCGAATGACGCTCGTCCCCAGTCTAAAAGACCTGTGGACGAAATCGCCCCAAGCCAAGGATGCGAGAATGCACCAAGACCTGGCGATCGCGGCGTCCGCCATCGTGCACCGTGCCGTCGTCGCCACGATGAACACCAAGGACTTTTTGCGGATCAACCGTCATTTCCCGCTGCCAGGACTTTTCGATCCCGCATCACTCGAGTGGAGCGTCCTTCCGAAAGGCGGGCACCGTCGGCCACAACCGGTGCATCGCTTTGCGGCAACTGCCCGCCCCCGCCATAGGTCGAGCGCTTCGCTTTCACTCTGTCGAGATGCCTTTTGAGGGTTTTGCCCCGACGGCGAACTCGATCGCGGGAACGACGTCCGTAACAAGCCAGGTGCCCAGGTCGTTGGCGTCGGGCCATTCCTCGCGCCCGCCAAGCTTGAAGAGAACCTGAGAGACCGCCTCCCACGGGCTTCCGTGCGGGAAGACCGCAGGATGCACTCTCCAGGTTTCGCTGCTTCGGGAGTTCGGCTCGACAAATAGCGCGAGGTTCTCCAGTTCGCTGCGCGCCCGGCGCGCCGGATGCTCCAATTTCGCGACCAGCGCTCCCTTGGCGACGTTCTTCCCTTCGAAGTGCGGCTGGAGGGCAGCCTGGATATCGCCAAGCACCCCCTTGAGCC
>NZ_RZSL01000090.1:0-15917 GCF_003997355.1 Mesorhizobium sp. M1E.F.Ca.ET.041.01.1.1
CTCCACCGTCAACCAGGCCGACAGCGTCGCGCTCGGCACCAATGCGACCACCAACGGCGCCCAGGCCGTAGCCCTCGGCGCCGGCGCCACCGCCAACGAGCCGGGCAGCGTCGCGCTCGGCGCGGGCTCGACGACGGCGGCCGCGGTCGCCACCACCGGCACCACGATCAACGGCGTCGCCTACACCTTCGCCGGCACCACGCCGACCAGCACGGTGAGCGTCGGCGACGTCGGCAAGGAGCGCACCGTCACCAACGTGGCCGCGGGCCGCATCAGCGACACCTCGACGGACGCCATCAACGGCAGCCAGCTTTACGCGACCAATCAGGCCGTCGAAGCTGTGCAGGGAAGCGTCGGCAATCTGAACGAGTACGCGATCCAGTATGACAAGAACGGGGACGGCACCAAGTCCAACTCGGTGACGCTCGTCGGCGGCGACGTGAATGCGCCCGTCGTCATCCACAATGTCGGCGCCGGCACCGCCGACACCGATGCGGTCAATGTCAAGCAGCTCACCGACCAGCTGGCGCTCAACCTGACGGACTCCAAGACCTATACCAACCAGGTGGCGGCCACCACGCTCCAACAGGCCAATGCCTATACCGACTCCAAGCTCAGCCAGCTCAACATGGACATGGGCGAGGCCCGCGGCGAAGCGCGCCAGGCGGCCGCGATCGGCCTGGCGGCCGCTTCGCTGCGCTATGACGACCGTCCGGGCAAGCTGAGCGTGGCGGCGGGTGGCGGCTACTGGCGCGGCGAGGGAGCCGTCGCCTTCGGCGCCGGCTACACCAGCGAGGACGGGCGCGCTCGAGCCAATGTGTCCGGCACGACGGCGGGCGGCCACTGGGGTGTCGGCGCGGGCGTCAGCTTCACCATCAACTGAATCCGTTCATGACCAGGCAAGCAGTCTCTGCCGTCGCACTATGCATGACTTGCCTGCTCCTGTCCGGCCCACGCGCGGTCGGACAGGAGGCGGTCCAGATCGCCTATCGGATAAAGCCTTCGGAAGTCGCGGTGCCTGCGGGCGTCAAGCTCGGCCAATATCAACGGACCACGCGTCCGTTCGAAAACTGGACGCTGATCTGCGACGAGAACCTGCAGGCCAGGAAGAAAGTGTGCAACATCAGCCAGTCCTTCATCGACCAGAGCCAGGCGCTGGTCTTCAGCTGGTCGCTCGCGGCTGACGAGAAGGGCAAGCCCTTCATGATATTGCGAACCCCGAGCGCGACAGGCGCGGGCAGCGAGCTTTCGCTGAAGTTTGCCGGCCGCAAGCAGCCGGTGGACGTTCAACTGCAGGCCTGCGACGCGTCGGTCTGCGTCGGTTATCTCCCGGTGGGTCCCGTGCTTCGCGGAGAGATCGACAAGGAGACCACCGTCCAGGTTTCCTATTCCCTGCCGTCGGGGGCGGCGGTCAGCCTCGACGCCCCTTTCAAGGGACTGAAGACCGCGCTGTCGACCATCAAATAGAAAGACGTTTGAATGACCCGCCAATCCATCGAGGACAGAATCCTGACGCGCTCCCAGCCCGTTCCGCTACCGAAGCCGCCGGCCAGCCCGTCGCCGAAGCGCTCGTCGGCCTGGCGGTTCTTGCGAAACGCCGCGCTGCTCGGCGCGTTCGCCGTCCTTGTCGCGGCGGCGGCTATATCGTCGCTTCGGTTTTACCCCGCGCTAGGCACATTCCTCGCAGGAACGGCCTCGGCGCAATCGCAAGCGCCCGCCCAGAGCAAGCCCGCAGAGACCAAGCCCGCACCGGCGGATGCTTCTGCGAACAAGAATCCCTTTCAGGCGCATGTGACCCAGGCAGGCGTCCGCACCTGCGCCAACCTCTTCGCTACCCTCGGACAGGCTCTGACCGCCGGTTCGACCTATGCGGTCCAGACGCAATGGGACAACACCTCGCCCGATACCCACGCCGTACAGGCGGTTGCCGGGATGAGCTACGACCTGCCGGACTACAAGACGCAGGCCGCCGGCGTCGTCTTTGCCTCGCCCATCGGCCAGACCTGCGAGGGCGGCTTCGTGCGCGTGGCACCTTTCCAGAAGTCTTGCCAGGAAGTCGCGCAGACCCTGCCGAAGGGCAGCGTTGCGACGGACAATCTTTCGAACACGATGCTTTTCAACCTGGCCAACAATGGCGGTCAGGCTCTGCTGGTCCCCACCGGCAACACCTGCATCGTCGTCTCGGTCGCGCGCATGGGCGGGTAGCGGCCAGACACGGCCATCGATTCTGAATAGTTGCAATTGGGAGCTACGAAAAATGCTGATCAACCGTCGCCTCTCATTCCTGCTGCTAGCGGCGCTCGCCGGGCTTACGATTGCGAGCCGCGCCGCCGACCTGGTGGCGCCGCCGCCGGCGCAGACGGGCGAGGAAAAGGGCATCTGGGGCGCGATCGCCTATTCGCCGGGTGACGGCCGTCACGGCTTCTTCTGGGGCGCCGACAAGCGACAGGAAGCGGAGGACATCGCGCTCAAGCATTGCGAGAATGCCGACGGCGCCGGCTGCAGGGTGGTCGAGGTGTTCCGCAACCATCGCCATTGGGACGATGACGACGGCACCGGCTTTCCCTACGAGCACTGTGCGGCTTTGTCGGTCGGCAAGAGCCGCGGCACGTCAACCCCATTCTGGGGCGCTGCCTCAGCCACGAGCCGTCGTGAAGCAGAGGACAAGGCGACCGCGCAGTGCGGAGGCGACGAGAAGGAGTGCAAGATCCGCGAGTGGGTCTGCACCTGACGGGGATAAGGCTCGATCGGCTTGTCCGCCGGCCGCGCATTCGTGCCTGGAATGCTCGCCAGCTCGGGCAACGATCAGAGGGCAGGGCGCTTGGCTATGGCGAGGCCGATGCCGAGCGCGATCATCGCGCCTCCCGAGGCCTCCCGCAGGCGGCGTATCACGCCCGAACGCCCGGCCGCGCCTTCCCGGATGCGGCTCGCCGCGAAAGCCACCACGACATCGGCCAGCGTGTTGAGCGTCACCGACACGAAGCCGATGGCCATGAACTGCAGGGCGACGTGGCCGGCGCCGAGGTTCACGAATTGTGGAATGAAGGCCAGGAAGAAGGCGGCCGTCTTCGGATTCAACGCCTCGACCAGTACCCCTTCGCGAAACGCTCTGCCCGCGCCGACAGCGGGCGCTGCCTTGCCATCCTCCAGCATCGTCTTTGCCTCGCGGCGGGCGGACTGGAAGGTGCGCAAGCCGAGCCAGACGAGGTAGATCGCGCCGATCAGTTTCAGCGCCGTAAACAACTCCGCGCTTGCGAGCACGAGGGCGGAAACGCCAAGGCTGCCGGCAAGCACGTGAACCATGCCGCCCAGGCCCGTCCCGAAGCTCGAGGCGATGCCTTCCGCTCGTCCGCCGGCGAGCGTGCGCGCGGCAACGTAGAAGATGCCCGGTCCGGGCGTGATGGCGAGCAGGAACGCTGCGGCGAAGTACAAGGCGAACTGGGTCAGATCCGGCATGATGAACTCGGCTTGAAGCGAACGGGACTATGTCTCACGACGGGATGAGCGGGGCGACCTCGCGGTCCGCAGGCCGGTCGCTCGATGATAGACCGGACACGACACCGGCGCGATCGGCCGGGTTGCGGTTCTGGCTCATCTTGCGTTTGCCTTCGAGCTTGGCGATCGGCATGCGCAGACCGACAATGCCGCGCAATTGCGCCTGGATGAAATCCGCCGGCGCGTCCGATACGGCCCAGGGCGAGGCGCGCCCGCCTTCGTGGAGATTGGTCAGGCGCGTGACGACCTCGAGCAGCCGGTCGGCATCGTCGAAGAATTCGATCGGCCCATGGGCATGGACGGCGACATAGTTCCAGGTCGGCACGACCTTTCCGGTTTCCTGCTTCGTCTGGTACCAAGCCGGCGTCACATAGGCGTCAGGCCCCATGAAGATCGCCAGGCCATCACCCAGCACTGGCGCGCGCCACTGCGGATTTGCCTTCGCGACATGGCCATAGATCACGCCTTGCTCGCCCTCGTCCTCGTCGATGAAAAGCGGCAATGGCGTCGCCAGCGGCCCTTCCGCCGTCGCGGTGACCAGCGTCGCCAGCCGCGCCGCGCGGATCGTTGCCCTGAGGCTCTCCTTGTCGTCATCGCGGAAGGCGGGCGGGATGTACATGGCGAAAACTCCTTGCGTTGCAAGTGAAGATGCCGGAAAGCTGGCTTGCCTGGAATATCCAGTTTTGAAGGTTCTTGGTGGTCCAGTTGCAACAGGACGGCGTCGCGCGCCGGATCATCGCGGCGATCAAGGCGCAGATCCACAGCGGCGCCTACCGGCCCGGCGACCGGCTGCCGTCTACGCGGGCCTTCGCCGCCGAATGGGGCGCGTCGCGCACCACGGTGACGGCCGCCTATAACCAGCTCGACGCGGAAGGCTATCTGATCATCCGGCAAGGGGCACGCGCGATCGTTGCTCCAGGGCTGGAGAGGGCGTCAGGGGAGGCGCCCATCACGGCTGCTCAGCCCCTCAGTCTCTCGGCATTCGCACGCCGACTGCTGGCCCTGCCGCCGCCGGTGGAACAGCAGCCGGCCAAGGTCGCCGATTTCCGCTATGGCGACCTGTCCGGAGCGGACTTCCCGGTGCTGGCCTGGCGTCGGGCCTCGACCAAGGCCATTCTGCGGCGCGCCGCGCGGCTGCGCTATGGCGACCCTCAGGGGTCTTCCGCTCTGCGCAACGCGCTTCAGGCCTATCTCTGGCGCGCCCGCGGCATCAGTTGCACGCCGGACCGGATCATCATCGTCAACGGCTCGCAGCAAGGGCTCGACCTTTGCGCGCGGCTGCTGCTCGATCCAGGCGATCCGTTCGTGATCGAGAATCCGGGCTATGTACTCGCCCGCCATGCCTTTGTGGCGGCGGGCGGCATTGCCGTGCCGGTTGCGATCGACGCGGACGGGCTGAGGACGGATGCGCTGCCGCCGGCCCGCCTGGCTTACGTGACGCCGTCGCATCAGTTCCCGCTCGGCGGCGTGCTTTCGGCGACACGGCGGCGTTCCCTCCTGGCCTGGGCCAAGGCGACAGGCGCCATCATTGTCGAGGACGATTATGACGGCGAATACCGCCACGACATCGCGCCAATCCCACCGCTGCAGACGCTGGACGCTGACTCGGTCATCTATGCCGGCACGCTGTCCAAGACGCTCTCGCCCACTTTAAGGCTCGGCTATCTCGTCGTGCCCGCCAGCCTGCGCCGGGCGTTCAGCGAGGCAAAGCGCCTGACCGACCGGCATGCTCCGCTGCTGGAACAGGACGCGTTGGCGGACCTGTTGACCAGCGGCGCCTATGAGCGCCACGTCCGCTGCATCCGCAGAAAAAACACCGAGCGCAGACAGGTCCTGCTGCAAGCGCTGACCGATCATCTGGGGACAAGGGTTTCTGTCGCAGGGGCAGAAACCGGACTGCATGTCGTTGCCTGGATGAACGGCATCGGGGCCGAACGCGAGCCGGAGATCATCGTGGCGGCACGCGCTGCCGGAATCGGTCTCTATCCCGTGTCACCGCTCTATGACTCGAGCGGGCCGCGACCGGGAACGGCCGGCTTCATCCTGGGTTACGCCGGGCTCGACACGGAGGCGCTGCGGCGGGGCATCGCGGTGCTGGCGGCCATACTCGCCGAGCACCGCTAACGAGCCGGCAGCCCTGAATGTCTTGTCGGTAATCTCTTCGATCGGACGCGACTGGGCTAAGCGATGTGGCTCTTTTGCTAAAATAGCAAGCCCAGGGCACACATTGCAAATGCCGCATCTGCCTGTAAACTTCGCCAGCGAGAAGCTGCGGATAGGTGGATGTCTCGTCAGCCGGTACCGACATGTTTGCAGGGCACAACCCCTATCTGGTCGCGCTCTCGGTGGTGATCGCGATCCTGGGAGGATACACAGGTTTCGGGTTGGCAGCCCGCGTGCGCGGCACGCCTGGTGCGAGCCGTCGCGTTTTGCTGGCCGGCGCGGCCTTCTTCCTCGCTGTCGGGATCTGGACCATGCACTTTATTGGCGTGCTGGCCGCGCCATTGCCCGAAGGCACCGTCTATCTCGTTCTGCCCACCATCGTTTCATTTCTGATCTGCGCGCTTGTCGTCGGCGTCTCGCTGTTCTTCGTTTCCATCGGCGAGCCCTCCGGCAGCCGCATCATCGCCTCGGCGCTGCTGCTCGGCACCGGGATCGTCTCGATGCATTATGTCGGCATCCACGGGCTTGCCGGTCCGTTCCACATCCATCACGACAATAGGATGATACTGGTCGCGACGCTGATCGCCGTCGGCACCGCCTATGGAGGGCTGCGGATTCTCCTTGCCCGGCAAGGAGGCATGCGGCTCGCGCTCAGCGCCGTTGCCTTCGGCTTTGCCGTATCGGGGATGCACTACACCGCCATGTATGGCATGCAATTGATGCCCTCGGCAGGTGACGGCATGGATGGTCTCACTGCTTCGCCGCAGATCCTGGCGTTGATCGTATCGCTGCTCTCCTTCCTTGTCGTCGCCGGGTTCCTGCTCTTCCTGGTGCCGGAATCGCAGCAACGCGCCACCGCGACCTCACCCGAATGGCTGGGTGAGCCTCATGCCATGGATACCAGCCAGGAGCAGCCGGGCGATGACGATGCGCTGGGCTCACCAGCAAAGCGACCGCTGCCGCTGCATGGCCTCGGGCGACCGCCGCTGCCGCTGGTAACGCGCTTGCCCGTCGAAGGCGTCGACGGCACGCATTTCGTCGAGGCCGAAGAGATTCGTAGCATTCGCGCCGACGCCCACTACGCGCTCGTCCACGACGGAACCCGCGAGCGCATGAGCCCGTGGTCGATCTCGGAAGCGGAATCCCAGCTCGACCCGTCACGCTTCATGCGTGTTCACCGCAGCCACATCATCTCAGTCCCGCATGTCGTCCTGATCCGCAAGGAGGGTGACGGCGCGGTCGTCGAGCTTGACGGCCCGGCGCCGCATCTGGTGCCGGTAAGCCGCGCCCGCGTCGCTGAGCTCAGGGCGCGGCTGGGCCTTCTCAAGCGAAATGCCCGGGGCACGGCGCTGCCCAAGGAAGGTCAGTCGGCCTGACGCATTTCGTGCGGAAAAAGCCGCGCTTCGTGTGAAATCCGACCTTTCGTGACCCATTCGTCCGGCCTGCCTTGAAGCCGGCAGCGCCGCGCAGCAGCCTTCCCCCAAAACAGCCCAAGTTCGATCCCGATCCCAAAAGGATCCCGAGCGGTAAGGGCCAAGAGGAGGAAACATGATCCCGGGACCATTCACCTATCATCGGCCGGATTCGGTCGCCGACGCCGTCAAGCTGCTCGTCAAACTGGGCGACGAAGCGCGACCGCTGGCCGGCGGTCACAGTCTCATTCCGATGATGAAGCTCAGGCTCGCAACGCCCGACCATCTCGTCGACCTCGCCGGCATCGATGTCTTGAAACGGATCGCACGCGATGGCGACCGGATCGTCATCGGCGCCATGACCACCCAGCATGAACTGCTGGCGTCCGAGACGATCGCATCCGCTCTCCCGATCCTGCGTGAGGCCGCCCTGCTGATCGCCGACCCGCAGGTGCGCTACCGTGGCACCGTCGGCGGCAATGTCGCCAACGGGGATCCCGGCAACGACATGCCGGCCCTGATGTTGACGCTTGGTGCGGACTATACGCTGCAGGGGCCTGACGGCAGCCGCTCGGTCGCGGCGAGCGAGTTCTATCAAGGCGCCTATTTTACCGCCCTGGAGCCTAGCGAGATTCTCACCTCGGTCTCGATTCCCGTGCCGCCGGCCGGCCATGGCTACGCGTACGAGAAGCTGAAGCGCAAGATCGGCGACTACGCGACCGCAGCCGCTGCCGTGGTGCTGACCATGGCTGGCGGCAAGGTCGCGACCTGCTCGATCGGCCTCACCAATCTCGCCGAGACGGCGCTGCTGGCGGAGGGCGCGGCTCAGGCCGTCATCGGCGCGACGCTCGACGACGCGTCGCTCAAAAAGGCGGCCGAGGCGGCCAGGGCAATCATGAGCCCGGCCGGGGACGGGCGCGGGCCGCCGGAATACCGCAAGCATGTCGGCGGCATCATGGTCGAGCGGGCGTTGAAGCGCGCCGCCGCCGTCGCTCGCTAGGGAGGCATCGATGGTTCAGTCAAAGAAAATCCAGATCAGCATGACGGTGAACGGCCAGGCGGTCGACGGATTGGTCGAGCCGCGCACGCTGCTCATCCATTTCATCCGCGAGAACCTGCAACTCACCGGTCCGCATATCGGCTGTGAGACGACCCATTGCGGCGCCTGCACGGTCGACATGAACGGCATGTCGGTGAAGAGCTGCACCGTCTTCGCGGTCCAGGCTGAAGGCGCCGAGATCACCACGATCGAGGGTATGGCTAACCCCGACGGCACGCTGTCGGCGCTGCAGGAAGGCTTCCGCATGATGCACGGGCTGCAATGCGGCTTCTGCACGCCGGGCATGATCACCCGCGCGCATCGCCTGCTGCAGGAGAACCCGAACCCGACCGAGGAAGAAATCCGCTTCGGCATCGCCGGCAATCTCTGCCGCTGCACCGGTTACCAGAACATCGTCAGGGCGATCCAATACGCCGCCGCCAAGTTGAATGGCACCGAATTCAAGGAGGCCGCAGAATGAACGACATGTCTCTCACGCGCGAAGAGCGCGAGGCCAAACTCGAAGGAATGGGCTGCAAGAGGAAGCGGGTCGAGGACATCCGCTTCACGCAGGGCAAGGGCAACTATGTCGACGACGTCAAGCTGCCCGGTATGCTGCATGGCGACTTCGTGCGCTCGCCGCACGCGCATGCAAGGGTCAAGTCGATCAACCCGGAAAAGGCGCTCAAGGTACCGGGCGTGCTGGCGGTCATCACCGCGGAGACGCTGAAGACGGTGAACCTCGCCTGGATGCCGACGCTTGCCGGCGACGTGCAGATGGTGCTGGCCGACGGCAAGGTGCTGTTCCAGAACCAGGAGGTCGCCTTCGTGGTCGCCACCGACCGCTATGCCGCCGACGACGGCGTCGCGGCGGTCGAGGTCGAATATGAGCCGCTGCCCGTGCTCGTCGACCCATTCAAGGCGCTCGATCCGGATGCGCCGCTGCTGCGCGAGGACATCAAGGACAAGAAGGACGGCGCGCATGGACCGCGCAAGCATCACAACCACATTTTCGAATGGACGGTCGGCGATCGGGAACTGACGGATGCCGCCTTCAACAAGGCGGAGGTGACGATCAAGGAGGTGATCTCCTATCACCGCACGCATCCGTCGCCGCTGGAGACCTGCCAGTGCGTCTGCTCCTTCGACAAGGTGAAGGGCGAGCTGACCATCTGGGGCACGTTCCAGGCGCCGCACGTGATCCGCACCGTCGTGTCGCTGATCGCCAAGCTGCCGGAGCAGAAGATCCACGTGATCGCGCCCGACATCGGCGGCGGCTTCGGCAACAAGGTCGGCGCCTATCCCGGCTATATCTGCGCTGCGGTCGCCTCGATCGTCACCGGCAAGCCGGTGAAGTGGGTCGAGGACCGCATCGAGAATCTCACCGCCACATCCTTTGCGCGCGACTACCACATGACGACCGAGATCGCCGCGACCAGGGACGGCAAGGTCACCGGCTTGCGCGTCCATGTGCTCGCCGACCACGGCGCGTTCGATGCCTGCGCCGATCCGTCGAAATGGCCGGCCGGCTTCTTCAACATCGTCACCGGATCCTACGACTTCCCCGTCGCCCACCTTGCGGTGGACGGCATCTACACCAACAAGGCGCCGGGTGGCGTCGCCTATCGCTGCTCGTTCCGGGTGACGGAAGCCGCCTACTGCATCGAGCGGGCCATGGACATACTGGCGCAGAAGCTCGGCATGGATCCCGCGGAGCTCAGGCTGAAGAATTTCGTCAAGCCCGAGCAGTTCCCGTACCACTCCGCGCTCGGCTGGGAGTACGACTCCGGCGACTATCACACCGCCATGCGCAAGGCGATGGAGAGCGTCCAGTATGCCGAGCTGCGCTCGGAGCAGGCGGCAAAGCGTGAAGCCTTCAAGCGCGGCGAAACGCGCGAGATCATGGGCATCGGCGTGTCCTTCTTCACCGAGATCGTCGGCGCCGGTCCGTCGAAGAACTGCGACATCCTCGGCATCGCCATGTTCGATTCCTGCGAAATCCGCCTTCATCCGACAGGCGCCGGCATCGCGCGCATGGGCACGAAGTCGCAAGGGCAGGGCCACGAGACGACGTGGGCGCAGATCATCGCGACTGAGATCGGCATCCCGGCCGACAACATCATGGTCGAAGAAGGCAACACCGACACCTCTCCCTATGGGCTGGGCACCTATGGCTCGCGCTCGACGCCGGTGGCGGGTGCGGCGATCGCCATGGCCGCGCGCAAGATCAAGGCCAAGGCGCAGATGATTGCCGCCTACAAGCTCGAGGTCCATGAGGACGACCTCGAATGGGACATCGACGGCTTCCGCGTGAAGGGCCTGCCGGAGAAATTCCTCGGCATGAAGGATATCTGCTGGATCGCCTACAACTCGCCGCCGCCCGGCATGGAGCCGGGGCTGGAAGCGGTGAGCTACTACGATCCGCCCAACATGACCTATCCGTTCGGCGCCTACATTTGCGTGATGGACATCGACGTCGACACGGGCGTCTACAAGGTCCGCCGCTTCTACGCGCTCGACGATTGCGGCACGCGCATCAACCCGATGATCATCGAGGGCCAGGTGCATGGCGGCCTGACGGAAGCATTCGCCATCGCGATGGGCCAGGAGATCCATTACGACGAGAGCGGCAACGTCACCACCGGCTCGTTCATGGACTTCTTCATCCCGACCGCGGTCGAGACGCCGAAGTGGGAGACCGACTACACGGTGACGCCTTCGCCGCACCATCCGATCGGCGCCAAGGGTGTCGGCGAAAGCCCGAATGTCGGCGGCGTGCCCTGCTTCTCCAATGCCGTCAACGACGCCTTCTCCTTCCTTGGCTCCACGCACATCCAGATGCCCCACGACTACTGGCGCAACTGGAAGGCCGCAAAGGACCTGGGGGCGGTGGGTTAGGAAGGGACGGTGAAGGAGCGTCGGTCCATGGGCTCGTTCTCCCGCGACGCGGTTGCCGGCCGCCTTGCCGAGGCTGGCTATATCGCCGATGCAGAGCTTGCCAGCGCGCTCGCGATCCAGTGGATGCTGCAGCGTCCGCTGCTGATCGAGGGTGAGGCGGGCGTCGGCAAGACGGAGGTCGCCAAGGCTCTTGCCTCGGTCCACGGCACCGAACTCATCCGCCTGCAATGCTACGAGGGCCTCGACCAGTCGGCCGCGCTCTATGAATGGAACTACCAGCGGCAGCTGCTGGCCATCGAGGCGCACAAGGGCAGCAGCGATCCGGACAGGATCGAGGACGAGGTCTTCTCCGAACGCTATCTCCTAGAGCGCCCGCTGTTGGCGGCGATCCGCCGCCGGACGCCTCCAGTGCTGCTGATCGACGAGATCGATCGCGCCGATGAAGAGTTCGAGGCTTTTCTCCTCGAGCTGCTCTCCGACTGGCAGGTTTCGATTCCCGAACTCGGCACGGTGAAGGCTGAGGCCATACCGCATGTGCTTTTGACGTCGAACGGCACGCGCGAGCTGTCCGACGCGCTGCGCCGCCGCTGTCTCTACCACTATCTCGACTATCCGGATGTCGAGCGCGAGGCGCGCATCATCATGGCGCGCATCCCGCGCGCCGGCGCGACGCTCTCGCTGCAGATCGCGCGCATGGTCGAGGCCATCCGCAAGGAGGACCTGCGCAAGGTGCCGGGCGTCGCCGAAACGCTCGATTGGGCGGCAGCGCTTGTCGGCCTCGAAGTCGAAAACTTGCACGACCGGCCGGAGATCGTGCACGAAACGCTGATGTGCCTGCTCAAGACGCGCGAGGATTCCGCGCGCATGGCTCGTGCCGTCACCGACCGGCTGCTGGGGAAAGTGGCATGAGCTGTTGCGGCGCCCCTCTCTCACAGGAAGAACTGGATGATGTCTCGCGCCTGGTGTCGCAGCGGCTCGGCGCCTTCCTGAAGACCTTGCGCGGGGCTTCGTTCAGCGTCGGCCTGCAGGAGGGCCAGGACGCCGCCAGATTGCTGGCGGCGGGCTACGGCAAGAGCTCCGGCCTGCTGCGATCGGCTTTCAAGCATCTGTTTTCGGCGCGCAAGGCCGACTGGGACAAGTTCGATGGCATCTTCGACGCCTTCTGGCTGCGCAAGGGCGCGCGCTCCCGCGTCGCTGCCGCCGGATCGCCGGCCAACTCCAACAATCCTTCCATCGGATCGCCGCAAGAGGCATCCGACCGGAATGGCAGGGGCGACATGCTCGATCAGATTCCCTCGGGCGATCTGCCTGAAGCGCGCGAAAGTTCTGGCGAGGGGCGCGCCGAGAGCGCGACGCGCGCCGAGAGGGTGGCCAGCACCGATTTCCGCAAGCTCGCCGATCCCGCCGAAATTGCCGAGGCCCATGCGATCGCAGCACGGCTTGCGCGCGCCATGCGCGCGCGGATTACCCGGCGCGATCTCGCCCGCCGCCGCGGCTACAGGCTCGATATCAGGCGAACCATCCACCGCAACATCAGCCATGGTGGCGCACCGGTCAGCCTCGTCAGGCGCCAGCGCAAGGAAAAGCCGCTGCGGCTGGTCGTCCTGCTCGATGCATCCGGTTCCATGAGCATGTATACCGGCACGTTCCTGCGTTTCATCCACGGCGTGCTGGACGAGTTCCGCGAAGCGGAGGCCTTCCTTTTCCATACGCGCCTTGCCCATGTCTCCGACGTGATGAAGGAGAAAGACGCGGCACGGGCGCTCGACAGGCTTTCGCTGCTGGCGCAGGGCGCCGGTGGCGGCACGCGGATCGGTGAGAGCCTTGCCACCTTCAACCGCTGGCATGCGGCGCGCGTCATTCATTCGCGAACCTGCGTCATGATCGTCTCGGATGGTTATGAGACCGGAGACTCGGCACTGCTCGGGCGCGAGATGGCCGGGCTCGCCCGCCGCTGCCGCCGCATCGTCTGGCTCAATCCGATGATGGGCTGGGAAGGCTATGCGCCGGAGGCCGCCGGCATCAAGGCGGCGTTGCCGCATATCGATCTCCTGGCGCCGGCGCATACGCTGAAAAGCCTGGCGGCGCTTGAATCCTATCTGGTCAAACTGTGACGGAGGCGAAGATGACCGCCCATGTCGACGTATTGGATCTGATGTCCCGCCTGAAAGCGGCAGAAGAGCCGTTTGTCCTCGCAACTGTCGTCCGCACCGTGTCGGTCACGGCGGCCAAGGCCGGCGCCAAGGCGATCATCCGGCCTGACGGTCGCATCGAGGCGGGATGGATCGGCGGCGGCTGCGCGCGTGGCGCGACGCTGAAGGCCGCGCGCGAGGCCCTGGCCGACGGCCAGTCGCGCCTGGTCTCGATCCAGCCGGAAAACCTCCTGGAAGAGCTCGGCGTCAAGCCGGGCGAGGATCGCGACGGCATCAACTTCGCCAGGAACATGTGTCCGTCGCGCGGCACCATGGATATCTTCGTCGAGCCCGTCCTGCCGAAGCCTGTGCTGGTCGTGATCGGCTCCAGCCCGGTGGCGCAGGCGCTGGTCGAGCAGGCCCGGCCGCTCGGCTACCATGTCACCCTGGCGGCGCCGCTCTCGCATTTCGACACCATGCCGGAGGCGGACAACATAGTGGATGGCTTCGTGCCAGACGCTTCCTATCGGGCCCGGCGTTTCGTGATCGTCTCCACGCAAGGCAAGGGCGACGAGGCCGCGCTCAAGGCTGCTGTTGCGATAGAGGCGGAATATCACGGCTTTGTCGGCAGCCGGCGCAAGATGGCTTCACTGCGCGAGAAACTCGCCGCGCAAGGCGTCGTGGCCGAGGCCCTGGATCGCGTCAAGGCGCCGGCCGGGCTCGACATCGGTGGTATCACTCCGGAAGAGATCGCGCTGTCGATCCTCGCCGAAATCACCATCGAGCGCCGCCGCGGGCAGCGGGGGGCACCCATCAATCAGCAACGGAAAGGGCGTGATTTCATGGATATGAACGGGCAGGAGCGAATTGAGGCCCCCGTCGAGACGGTCTGGCGGGCACTTAATGACCCCGAGACGCTCAAGCTATGCATCCCAGGCTGCGAGGCACTGGAAAAGCAGTCGGACACCAATATGACCGCGACGGTCGTGCTGAAGATAGGGCCGATCAAGGCCCGCTTCGATGGCGAGGTCGAATTGATCAATCTCGACCCGCCGCGCGCCTATACGATCAGCGGGGAAGGGAAAGGCGGTATCGCCGGTTTCGCCAAGGGCCACGCCGACGTATCCCTGGCCGAAGACGGGCCGGGTGTCACGATGCTGTCCTATGTGGTCAAGGCCGATGTCGGAGGCAGGATCGCACAGCTCGGCGGACGCCTGATCGATTCCACCGCCCGCAAGCTCGCGGGGCAGTTCTTCACCAATCTGGGCGAGCGCCTGGCCGTGCAACCCGTCCAGGCATGACGGGCAAGGCGGCGGCTTCCGCCGCCTTGCCTCCCGACCGGCTCAGAAGATTTCGTTGGTGATCCGCTTCACCGGTCCGAGCAGGATCGAGCCGGTCGGCACGCCGTTGTCGATCGGGATCGCCCTGCGCTCAGGCAAGTCTGACACAGGCTCACCGATATCGGCCGTCACGACGACCGGGCTCTTGTTCGGCACACGGTCGTAGAGGTCGATGATGTCCTGGTTGATCAGGCGCACGCAGCCCGACGAGACCGATTTGCCGATCGACCACCATTCCGGCGAGCCGTGCAGGCGGTAGAGCGTGTCCTGGCTGCCCTGGAACAAATAGAGCGCGCGGGCGCCGAGCGGGTTCTTCAAGCCGCCGGACATGCCGCCATTCTTGGCGCTGAACTGCGTCAGTTCCGGCTGGCGGGCGACCATCTCGTCCGGCGGCGTCCATTTCGGCCACTTCTGCTTCCACTGCACTATGGCGTCGCCCGACCACTCGAAGCCGGCGCGGCCGAGGCCGACGCCGTAGCGGATCGCCTGGCCGCCCTCGCGCACCAGGTAGAGGAAGTGGTTCGTCGTATCGACGACGATCGTGCCTGGCCGCTGTCCGGTCGGGTCGGGAACGATCTGGCGCAGGAATTTGTGATCGATCTTGTTTACCGGGATGGCCGGCAGGTCGAAGCCGTTGTCAGATATCGGCCCATACATCGTCTCGTAGTCGCCGAGCGGCGGCTCCACATAGGCCGGCGGTGGCGGCTGGACGGGTTCGGGGCCCGGACCGGTGGTGGTGCAGGCGGAAACTGCGGCCGAAGCAGCGCCGAGGGCTGTGAGATTGAGGAAGCCACGGCGGCTGATGCGGAAGGAAGCGTCTGACATGGTTGCCTTTTCTAGGTCGCAATTCGCAAGAAAGCATGAATCCGCAGGCTGGCCGCCGGCAGCTCCAATAACAGTCGGCGGCGATAGGCGGTTCCAATTCTGGCCTGAGGGTGGACAAACAAAGGCGAAGCTGTGACCGCGACACATCTGTTGCGCTGCAGCAACAGCAAGGTCAGGAGTCTGTCAGCAGGCCCTCGAGCGAGGGCAGGATCAGCCCCGGCGGAAAGTCCCGGTATTCGTCCGGCTGGTTGGTTCGGTTGATCCAGACGGTGCGGAAGCCGAACTTGGCGGCGCCGGCGACGTCCCAGCGGTTGGAGGATTGGAACGACACCGCGTCCGGATAGAGCCGCCAGCCCGTGACCACCATGTCGTAGACCGACGGGTCCGTCTTGAAGCGCTTGATCTCATCGACCGAGAAGACGTCGTCGAGGATCTGGTCGAGGGCGGCGGATTTCACCGCCGCCTGCAGCATCTCCGGCGAGCCGTTGGAGAGGATCGCAAGCTTCGCGCCCGATGCCTTGAGCGCCTTCAGCACCGCCGGCACTTCCGGGTAGCAGTCGAGCCGCCAATACGCTTCCAGCAGCCTGGCCCTCAGCGCCGGATCGGCCGAAGG
>NZ_RZSL01000910.1:0-1693 GCF_003997355.1 Mesorhizobium sp. M1E.F.Ca.ET.041.01.1.1
GTCGCCGAGGCCGCGCGACTTGGCCATGGCGCGATCCTGCTCGTCGGCGATGCGCCTTATTACGGGCGCTTCGACTTTTCGGCCGACCGCACCGGTTCGCTCTCCATGCCTGGCCCCTACGAGCGGCACCGGCTGCTGGCGCTGGAGCTGAAGGAAGGCGCGCTCGACGGCGCCAAGGGCACGATCAAGGCCGCCGGCCGCAAGGTGAAGGCGCTGGAGTTCCTGGCCTAAAGCGCATCGCGCTGAAACGGATTCAGGCGACGCGCTTTAAGTCCTGGTTTTGATGCATGTCGTTGTCCCAGAACCGCGCACTTCTGGGCGACATGCATTGAAGCGAGTGAAGAAAAGCCTGTGCGGCGTCACGCGTTCAAGAGCGCGGCGCCGCATCGGATCAATTCCGAATGGATATATCGTCAATCAGCCGAGCAACTGGCTGAGCGCCATGGCGACCGTCATGTCGCCCTCGACCTTCAGCTTGCCGGCCATGAAAGCCATGGTCGGGTTGAGGTCGCCGGCGATCAGCAAGTCGAGATCGTCGAGCGAGAGCTTGATTGTGCAGTCGGTCGGGGCATCGGCGGTCGAGACGGTCGCACCGTCGACGACGATGACGCCGTCGCTGCCGGTGTCGAACTTGACCGAGTGCTCGAAACCCGCGCTTGCCACGCGCGACTTGATCTTGTCGGCAATCTCCTGAACGCCCATGGCGGTTCTCCTCGTTTGGTTGCGTTTGACGCGCACCGGCCCTTGGCCGCTGGGCGAGGCGCCGCGTCGCGCGGGGGCGCGGCGACAGCCACCGGCGCATATAGCTTCGGGTTGACGTTTACGTCAACGTGGCCGCCATGCGGCATGGTGGTAACCATGCGGCAAGGCGCATCAGCCGGCGGATGGTTGAGGCGGTACATCCAACCCGGCGAAAGCACCGGCGGCGCGATCAATGCTGCTTGAAGGCCTTGGTCATTTCCTGGGCCGTTTCGCCGGCGCCCCTGCGGCGGCGAATGGCATTGTCGCGGATCTCATCCTTGGACAGGAAGTTGACCTGGTCGACCAGCACGTCATGCACCAGTTCGACGCCGACGCGGGCGTTGACGGTGTCACGGATCGATTTGCGGAAGGCATCGAGATCGATCGTCTCCTTCTTGGTGAAATCGATCTGCGGATTGGCGTAGAGATAGGAATAGACCTGGTCGGTTATCAGCGCCGGCGCCGGGATCGAAAGCTTCTTTATCTGCTCCGGTTCCACCGTGTAGACGAGCTTGGTCAGGAAATAGCCATCGATCTTGGCGTCCTTGATGAGCGGCACCGAAATGATGTCGGTCTTGACGTAATCGAGCCCACCCAGCATCGGCTTCGGCGGCTCGCCGACGCCGCGCTGGCCCGCTGCCTGGAAGGAGTAGAACACCGCGCCGAGCGTCACGGCGCAGATCCAAAGCGCTGCGGCGATGAACTTGATCACCGGATCCTTCCTTGCGCCGTTGCCATCACATTCAGGCTCGGGCGTATCCGAATTCGCCGGCCGAATAGGTGCCGTCGGCATCGGCGCGCTGGATGGCGTTCTTCAACAGCGTGGCGACCTCGTTGACGGCGTTGAGATGGGCAAGGATCGCCGCCTCGTTCCTCGCCAGCTTCTGCCGCAGCCGCGCCAGCCCATCGCGATGCTGCTCGAGGAATTCGATCTCGTTGGCGCCCTTCAAGG
>NZ_RZSL01000911.1:0-1686 GCF_003997355.1 Mesorhizobium sp. M1E.F.Ca.ET.041.01.1.1
GACTGATGCTGGTCGAGAGTGTCAACGCGCTGCGCGCCGCGCGCAGTGGTGCAGCGCCCGTGATGAAGAAATCCGGCCAGCACAACTGGATCCACCGGCTGCCGTTCAAGATGCGCTTCCGCGCCTCGAAGCTGTTCGTCAGCGTCATCCCCGTGCTTGGACTCGGCGCGGCGATCGGCTTCCTGTCCTCGATCATGGGTGTCGGCGGCGGCTTCATCATGGTGCCGGCGCTGATCTACCTGCTCAAGGTGCCGACCAACGTCGTTATCGGCACCTCGCTGTTCCAGATCATCTTCACTTCGGCCTACACCACGCTGGTGCATGCCACGACCAACCAGACCGTCGACGTCATCCTCGCCTTCCTGCTGATGGCCGGCGGCGTTGCCGGCGCGCAATACGGCGCCAAGGCCGGCCAGAGGCTGCGCGGCGAGCAGCTGCGGGCGCTTTTGGCGCTGCTGGTGCTGGCCGTCGCCATCCGCCTTGCCATCGACCTCTTCGCGACCCCGCCCAATCCCTACTCGCTCTCCGCCGCGGGCCTGAGCTGATGGCGGGGTTGAGGGCGTTCGCAGCAACAATTTCGCTTTCGCTGTTCCTCGCCCTGTCGCCGGCGACGGCACAAACGCCGCCGCCCGCCGAAGGCATCCAGATCGGCCTGTCGACCGACGCCATATCGATCACCGCCGGCTTCTCGGGCGCCGACCTCACCATCTTCGGATCGCTCGAAAATCCCGACCCGCTGGTTTCGCGGCAGGGGCGTTACGACGTCGTCGTCGTGCTCGAGGGGCCGCCACGGCCGGTCGTGGTCCGCCGCAAGGACAGAGTGCTCGGCGTCTGGATCAACCTGGAATCGGAGACCTTCGAGAACGTGCCGGTGTCCTATTCGGTCGCCACGACGCGGCCCTTGCAGGACATTGCCGATCCGACCAAGTACAAGCAGCTCTCGCTGGGTTCACAGAACCTCTACATGAAGCCTGCCGACGAGACCGACAGCCCGGCGACGATCGAGGAATTCACGGCGGCACTGCGCGAGCGCAAGACGGCAACCGGCCTCTACAGCGAGAATGTCGGCGGCGTGCAGTTCCTGTCGCAAAGCCTGTTCCGCGCCACCGTGCGGCTCGCGCCCAACATTCCGGTCGGCACGCACAAGGCGCGCGCCTTCCTGTTCAAGAGCGGCATGTTCGTGAAGGAAAGCTCCGCCCAGCTCGAAATCCGCAAGTCCGGTTTCGAACAGTCGATCTTCCGCGTCGCGCACGACTATTCCTTCCTCTACGGCGTGTTCGCGGTGTCGCTCGCCATGCTCACCGGCTGGCTCGGTCGGCTCGTCTTCCGCAAGGATTGATGCTCCCGGGGAAAATGGGAAGACCATTTTTCCCGTGAAAAGAGGGGTTCCCCTTTTCCCGGTTTTGCGATAAATCGCCGCCTCCCAAGTCAGGGGCAAGCACACATTCCATTCGGCAGAGCGGTCCGGCCATCCGGATGACGGCGCATTTTCCGACGCCGGCGATCCGTTGCCGCGAAGCAATGACAGGAGGCTGCGATGCAATCGGCATTCGGCGGCATCGATTTCGGCACGTCCAATTCCACGGTGGGCGTGATCCGCAACGGCCGGGCGCGACTGGTGGCGCTGGAAGGCGAGCAGCCCACTCTGCCAAGCGCCGTCTTCTTCAACTTCGAGGACGGCCACAC
>NZ_RZSL01000912.1:0-1683 GCF_003997355.1 Mesorhizobium sp. M1E.F.Ca.ET.041.01.1.1
AGATAATATCGCACGTCACCAAATTGCACAGCCGGCTCATCCCAGCCCGTATGAAGGCCGCGCGGGTCTTGGCGGAGACCAAGACCAGCGCATTTCAGTACGGCCTCTTTTCTGGTCCAGAGCTCCAGAAACTTTCGCGCAGTCAGCTCGCTCGGAATAGCTTCAAAAGTCATTGCCTCTTGGTCAGTCATAATGTGGCAAGCCAATTGCGGGCAATTAGCCAGGGGGCGCCAACGCTCAATATCTATCCCGACGAAGCCCGTGGCTGATACTGCGACGGCGGACCAGTCATGGCTATGAGACTGACTCACCTCAACGTTGTGTGCCGGTAATAGGGGCTTGCCGAACCGCGAAACGGTCATCTGGAGATCTCTCAGCGGAACATGCAAGTGCGAAGCAAGGATAGTTCGAAAAGCAAACTTCGCCTGAAGGTACGAAAGGCGCAGGTCTGAGTGACGGATTTTTTCGGCCCGTTCCCGCTCAGCTGGACTCAACACTTCGCGCATGTGCAACGTCGGGATCGTCAGCTGCGCATGCCGGAAAACCCAAACGTCGATTGTGCCCGTCTGCTTATTCGAGTGCATGCATACCGCGTGCTACCTTGCCTGATTAGCAGGGGGGTCATTCATTTCGACCCTTTGGCCGTTCATACCCTTCGGCTGCCTTGGAGGCGTGGATGCGTTACTGACTAGGAGTCGCTTCTACGAGCGACGGCCCGCGATGGGAAGAGATTTATGAAATGCAAAAAAATTTCGATACTAATCTGTCCACATTTTAAATTTTCCTTTAAAAATTTGTTTCTGCCAATGCAATGCGGTTCTTATTAAGATTAATATTCGTGATACGATGTTCACATAATCGACTGAATTATTCACAAAAAATTCAAACTGTTTCCAAGCAAAGACGGCTAGTGTTCTCCGCACAACTATGTGCTTGGAGAAAGCAATGGATCATGTTGCGCGTCCGGTGTCGCATGGCCAGATGGGCCTTTGGATACATCATCAAAAACGACCTCACGGCAGCGAATACAATCTGCCCGTCGAACTGCGCATAAGGGCACCGTTCGACATTGATGCCTTGCGGCGCACGCTCCAATCATTGATCGACCGCCATGAAATGCTGCGCACGACCTTTCACCAGGAAGGCGAGCAGATCGTTCAGCGCATTCATGAGACAGCCCTTCTGAGTTTTCATGTCGTTCGGCTACAAGGTCTCGAAGAGGCGGACTTCCATCACTCCATCGCAGCGGAAGCTCGCTCGCCTTTCGATCTGGAACATGGGCCGGTGTTTCGCGCTCACCTGTTCATCAGCAGTGCCACGGAAGAGGTTCTCCTCCTCAATTTCCATCACATCATTTCCGACGGCTACAGCATTCGCACCTTCCTGCACGAGTTCGGCGGGCTTTACCAGGCGTTCTGCGGCGACACGGATACGCCGGATCTGACCACGGCAGCTGCTTACGCGGATTTCGTAGCCTGGCAAGAGCGCCTCCTCGCCGGCGACAACGGCGAACGCATGTGGGCCTACTGGCGCAGCCAGTTTGTTGATCATGAACCTGACCTGGCCCTTCCGACCGACAGACCACGAGCTGCACTTGCCACGCACACCGGGTCAGTTTTCTCCGTGAATGTCGAGATGCCGCTGGTCGCGCGCTTGGAGCGACTGGCGGATAAAGAAAAAGTG
>NZ_RZSL01000913.1:0-1680 GCF_003997355.1 Mesorhizobium sp. M1E.F.Ca.ET.041.01.1.1
CTCTGGCAGCGCAGGATGTCAACCGTTCGCTAGATCAATCGGCCCGGGCTGGCAAGGGAGTCGTCTGTTGACCGAGATCAATGCATGCCCCTGCCGCCTTGGACGAAATTGCCGAAAAGGCAGGAGTGTGACCGACATGAACTTTCTGGATTATCTGCTTCCAGTCGAGGTCAGGACCTCGTTGATGGGCCGAATGATGCAGAAGATGGGCGTCGAACGGCAACTCAAAATCATTCCGGACCAAATTGCCGTCACCAATCGAGCTGTCGACCGCTGCCGTTCATGCGGCCATCAAGCCGAATGCTCGACCTGGCTCGACAGCCACGAACAAGCCGACACCCCGCCGGACTATTGTCGCAACGCCGACCTGATCGCGCGCCTCCAGCACGCAGCCGGCCTGCGCTAGCATGCAATAAGCAGCCAGGCAGCGGTTACGCGGTGGCGATATAGGCCCGGATCTCCTCGGCTTCGCGTTCGACGTCCTCGATGCGGCGCTTGACCACGTCGCCGATCGACACGATGCCGTCGAGCATGCCGTCCTTCTCCACGGGCAGGTGGCGGAAGCGGCCTCGCGTCATGATCTCCATGACCTCGTTTACGGTATGGCTCTCGTTACAGATCTTGACCTTGGGCGTCATGGCCGAACGCACCGCGATATCGAGCGCGGCCGCTCCTTCCCTGGCAATCACCCGCACGACGTCGCGCTCCGAGAGAATGCCGACGATCTTGCGGTCGCCGTTGGTGATGACGAGCGCGCCGATCCTGTGTTCGGTCAGAATCCGGATGGCCTCGGTCAGCTTTTCGTTAGGCCCGAGCGTGAACACGTCATGGCCCTTGCTTTCAAGAATTGCCTTAACCGTCATGGCGTCCTCCTCAGCCTTGCTCGCCGGCTCCTGCCTGACCGGCTTTTTTCAGCCCCAGCGCCCTTGGGAAGACGCTGGGTGCCTAGCCGCCATCGTGCGCCGTGATTGGCTGCATTTCAAGTGCGCCGCAGCGTTACTCCGACGGCTGCGGGCGGTCGAAGAAACGCAGGCCGAAGAAGCCGGCGATAAAGCCGCCGATATGGGCCTCCCAGGCGATCTGGCCGTCGACACCTGGCGCGAAGCCGAGCAGGCCGGAGGCGAGATTGATCACCATCCAGACGCCGAGGAAAGTCATGACGCCGCGCGAGCGCAGCACGATTGCGATCGGCAGCGGCTCACCGGCGAAGGCTGCCTTGCCGGACGAGCGGTCGATGCGGAAGCCATAGCGCGCCGCTGCCCCCATCATGCCCGAGATCGCGCCCGAAGCGCCGACGAGCGGCATCTCGCCATACGGGTGCAGCGCCCAAAACAGCGCAACCGAAGCCAGCCCGGTCACCGCGTAGAACACTGCAAATCGAACACCGCCGAGACGATTGGCGAGCGGCGAGCCGAAAGCGGCGAGCCAGACCATATTGACCAAGAGATGCGCCCAACTGCCATGCATGAACGCATAAGTGAAAGGCTGGACCAGCAAATAGGCGCTTGGCGGGTAAAGACCCGAATAGAAAGCCGGCGTGAAGGCGAAGGTCGAGACAAACGTGTCGTCTTGCGCTGGCGTGAGAAGATAGTTTTCGGCCAGATAGACGACGAAGCAAATCGCAACTACCGCCTGCACCACCGGCGGCAGGTTGAATACCGGCTCCCGGCGCGGTTTCGG
>NZ_RZSL01000914.1:0-1677 GCF_003997355.1 Mesorhizobium sp. M1E.F.Ca.ET.041.01.1.1
CTATGAGGGCGGCTGGCTCGCCACCGCGCTGAACGGCGATGTCGTTCCCGCGGCCGGACGGGCGGAATTCCGGTTGAGCGAGGGCGACCGGATCGAAATCCTGTCACCCATGCAGGGAGGCTAGCCGATGTTCGATCTTCTCGGGACAAAACTTGCCTCGCGCCTGCTGCTGGGCACCGCCCAATATCCTTCGCCGGCGATCCTGGCCGATGCGGTCAAGGCGTCAGGCACCTCGGTGGTGACCGTCTCGCTGCGCCGGGAAATGGCCGGCGGCAAGGCCGGCGAGAAATTCTGGTCGCTGATCCGCTCGCTCGGCGTGAGGGTGCTGCCCAACACCGCCGGCTGCCATTCCGTGAAGGAAGCCGTGACGACCGCGAAGATGGCGCGCGAAGTCTTCGGCACGTCCTGGATCAAGCTCGAAGTCATCGGCAACCACGACACGCTGCAGCCCGACGTCTTCGGCCTGGTCGAGGCGGCACGCATCCTGTGCGAGGACGGTTTCGACGTGTTCCCCTATACCACCGACGACCTTATCGTCGCCGAGCGGCTGCTCGAGGCAGGCTGCAAGGTCCTTATGCCGTGGTGCGCGCCGATCGGTTCGGCGCTCGGGCCGGTCAACATCATGGCGCTGCGCTCGATGCGCGGGCATTTCCCCGACGTGCCGTTGATCGTCGACGCGGGGCTCGGACGGCCCTCGCACGCGGCAACTGTCATGGAACTCGGTTTTGACGCCGTGCTCCTCAACACCGCGGTTGCCAAGGCGGCCGACCCGGTGGGCATGGCGCGCGCTTTCGGCAAGGCGGTCGATGCCGGCCGCGAAGCCTATGGTTCGGGAATGCTCGAGCCGCGCGACGTCGCCGTGCCATCGACGCCTACAATCGGCAGGGCGGTTTTCTCATGAAGCTCGATCCCTTCTACCTGATCGTCGACAGCGCCGCCTGGGTCGAACGCCTTGTGCCGCTCGGCGTCAGGCTGGTGCAACTCCGCATCAAGGACATGGACGAGGGCAGGCTGCGCGCGGAAATCCGCAAGGCAAAAGCCTTGTGCGCGCGACACCATTGCCAGCTCATTGTCAACGATCATTGGCGGCTGGCGATCGAAGAGGGCTGCGACTTCGTCCACCTCGGCCAGGAGGACCTGCAGGCCGCCAACCTCCCCGAGATACAGGCGGCCGGCATCAGGCTTGGACTGAGCACCCATGATCATGCCGAACTGGAGACGGCCATGGCAGCCAGGCCCGACTACGTCGCGCTGGGTCCCGTCTATCCGACCATCCTGAAGACGATGAAATGGGCGCCGCAGGGGCTCGAAAGGATCCGGGCGTGGAAAGGCAGCGTCGCGCCCATTCCATTGGTCGCCATCGGCGGCCTCAATCCCGAACGGCTCGATGGCGTTTTCGGGGCCGGCGCCGACAGCGCGGCGGTGGTGACGGACATAACGCTGAATCCGGACCCCGAGGCGCGTACCAGGGAATGGATCGACAAGACGGAGCAATGGCGCTGAACCGGGACCCGCACGTGCTCGTCGTCGGCGGATCGGATTCCAGCGGCGGCGCCGGAATCGCGCGCGATATCGAGACGATCTCTTCGATCGGCTTGCGCAGTTGCGTTGCCGTCACCGCGGTAACGGTGCAGACACACCAATCCGTTGCGGCGGTCCACCATATGCAGCCTGGCC
>NZ_RZSL01000915.1:0-1676 GCF_003997355.1 Mesorhizobium sp. M1E.F.Ca.ET.041.01.1.1
AGGAAACGCTCGACGTCTGGCGCAACGGCAAGGTGATGCAAATATCGGCCGATGTCGGCCGCAACACCGAAGACCAGAAGACCGCGTCGAATGGAGAAGGCGGCAAGCCATCGGCCGAACAGGGCCTGCGCGTACCGTCGCTCGGCCTTGGCCTGACCGATCTCACGCCCGACATTCGCGAGCAGCTCAACCTCGCCGACAACCAGCGCGGCGCCGTGGTCGAGCGTGTCAATCCGGACAAGGCGGCCTCGGCCGCCGGCCTCGAGCCGGGCGATGTCATCGTTGCCGTCGACCGCACGCCGGTCAAGAGCGCCAGGCAGGCAAACCAGGCGATCGCCGAGGCCGGCAAGTCGGGCAAGAAGTCGGTGCTTTTGCTGGTCGACCGCGGCGACGCGCAGATCTTCGTCGCCGTGCCCTTCGTCGCCGGCTGAGAACTTCCATGGAGCCTGCCGGCCTCTCCGGCAGGCTTCGGCGACAAGATTTCGGTTGCCCGCGGGGACGTCTTCGAGAACACTGCCATGCGCCGGCAAGCGGCCTGGTCACAGGAGGCATCTCATTGGTCACCCGCGGCTTCTTTTCCGGACGGCGTCCTCCTTCCGACACAGACGCGCGCATCCCGCCGGGACAATATCTGGAACAGGGTTTTCCGGTGCTCTCGGCCGGGCCGACGCCGCGCGTGCGCACCGAGGACTGGTCCTTCACGCTCAAGCACGGGCCAAAGCCGATCAAGAAATGGAGCTGGGCGGAATTCAACGCCCTGCCGCAGAGCAAGATGACTCGCGACATCCATTGCGTGACGGCATGGACCAAGTTCAACACGCCCTGGCAGGGCGTGCTGATCGACGACATCCTCGCCGATGCCGGCATCGAGCCGCCCACCGCCTTCACGCTGGCGCTCTCCTTCGACGGCTATTCCACCAATGTGCCGGCCAAGGACCTCGTCACCGGCAAGGCGATGGTGGCGCTGCTTTACGACGGCAAGCCGATCACCGCCGACCATGGCGGCCCGGCGCGGCTTCTGGTGCCGCATCTCTATTTCTGGAAATCGGCCAAATGGGTAAACGGCCTGCAATTCACCGAGCGCGACGAGCCCGGCTTCTGGGAGCTGCGCGGCTATCACATGTATGGCGACCCGTGGCGTGAGCAGCGCTATTCAAGCGATTCGTGAGTGGCGATCCGTGAGTGGCGATCTATGAGTGGCAATCCATGAGCGCCGAACCGCAGCCGCAGTCGCCGTGGCAGACGGCCACGATCAGCCGCATCGAAAAGCGCACGCCGCGCGTCACCAGCTTCTGGTTCCAGCCGTCGCGGCCGTTTACCCATCTGGCGGGGCAGCATGTCGACGTCAGGCTGACGGCGCCGGACGGCTATCAGGCGCGCCGTTCCTATTCCATCGCCTCGGCACCGGAAGCAGGCGCCGGCATCGAGCTGGCGATCGAGCGGCTCGACGACGGCGAGGTTTCGCCCTTCTTCCACGATGTGGCGGCGGTCGGCGACGAGATCGAATTGCGCGGACCGCTCGGCGGCCATTTCATCTGGGAGGCGAGCGACGGCGGGCCGGTCCTCCTGGTCGGCGGCGGCTCCGGCGTGGTGCCGCTGATGGCGATGGTGCGCCACCGCGCCTCGCAAAAATCGGCCGCGCCGATCGCGCTGGTGTTTTCGGCGAGGGGCTGGGA
>NZ_RZSL01000916.1:0-1673 GCF_003997355.1 Mesorhizobium sp. M1E.F.Ca.ET.041.01.1.1
GCGTCGCGGCGATCGCGTTCATCTCGCCGAATTTCGGCGTCAAGGCGTCCGGCGCCGAACTCCTGACCATGCCTTGGGGTAAACAGATCGCCGAGATCCTCGGCGGCAAGGAGCGCAGCTTTCCGCCGCGCAACCCGCTGCACGAAAAATTCTGGACCACCAAATATCCGATGGCGGCGACGCTGCCGATGGCCGCGCTCACCGATCTCGCCTATGGCGCGCCGGTCGAGAAGGCAACCATCCCTGCCCTGTTCATCTTCTCGGATGCCGACAAGGTGGTGCGGCCGGACCGCACGCGCGAGATCGCCGGCCGCTGGGGTGGCCCGCACGAACTGGTGCCGGTCGACGATACCGGCGACCCGGACAACCACGTCATTGCGGGCGATGCGCTGTCACCGCAGACCACGGCCTTTCTCACCGAGCGTATCGTGGTCTGGGTGAAGGCGCTCGTGCAGCAATCAAGCCTGTGAAACGAGAAACGGCCGAAGCGCTGCTCCGGCCGTTTCTTATTTCTTTTCGAGCCGCGGTAGAGACTTAAGCCGCGCGGTTCGCCGGCCGCTTGCCACCGAAGCGACGCTTGTTGTTGCCCTTGAAGCGCTTGAAGCCATCAGGCTTGCGCTCGCCATTCGGCTTCGCGCCTGCCGGACGTTCGCCTTGCGGCTTCGGCGCGAATTGCCGCTCGCCGCTGGGCTGGCCGCCGAAGCGCTTCTTGCCATTGTTGCCGCTGCCGGGGCGACGGCCATCGCGGCGGCCGCCGTGATGCTCCCGATCGTTGGCCGGCTCGAAATGGCGCTCGGTCTTTTCCTTCGGATCGCGCTGCGGATCAGGGCTGCCAAGATGATCGGCGATCACCGGCAGCCGCATGCGGATGATGCGCTCCACCTGCCTCAGCTTGCCGTTCTCCGACGGATCGCAAAGCGTGATCGCGATGCCGTCGCGGCCGTTGCGGCCAGTGCGGCCGATGCGGTGGACATAGCTTTCCGCTTCGTCCGGCAGGTCGAAGTTCACGACATGGCTGATGCCGGGCACGTCGATGCCGCGAGCGGCGATGTCGGTCGCCACCAGGATGCGCACCGATCCGTCGCGGAAATCGTTGAGCGCCTTCTGGCGCGCGTTCTGCGACTTGTTGCCGTGGATGACGGCGGCGTTGAAGCCGTCGCGGGCGAGGTCCTTGGTGACGCGGTCGGCGCCATGCTTGGTGCGCGAGAACACGATCACCGAGCGCATCGCCTCGTCGGCCAGCATCTTGGACAGCACCTGGCGCTTCTGCTTGGTGCGGGCCAGCACCACGCTCTGCACGATCTCGGCCGCGGTCGTGCTCTGCGGCGCGACCTCGATACGAACCGGGTCCTTCAGCAGGCCCTTGGCGAGTTCGGCGATTTCGTTCGGCAGCGTCGCAGAGAACAGCGCGGTCTGGCGGTCGGGCGCGGTCGCCTTGGCGATGCGCTTGACGTCGTTGATGAAGCCCATGTCGAGCATGCGGTCGCCCTCGTCGAGCACCAGCCATTTGGTGTCGGCAAGGATGAGGTCGCCCTCGCGCACGAGGTCGGTCAGCCGGCCGGGCGTGGCGATGAGGATATCGACGCCGGGCGCCACCTTTTTCACCTGGCTGTAGCGGGAGACGCCGCCGAGCACGAGCGCGGTCGAGATATGCGCGCCCTTGGCGAGCTGTC
>NZ_RZSL01000917.1:0-1668 GCF_003997355.1 Mesorhizobium sp. M1E.F.Ca.ET.041.01.1.1
GTGTATAAGAGACAGGTCCCAGGGGCGGGCGGCTTTCTTCGCCTGGTCCTGCAGGTCGCGGCGGGTCAGGTCGACGCCGACGCCGTAGCCCCAGACATGGGCGAGCGCCTCGCCGCGGGGAATGCGGAAGCCGGCTTTGCCGATCGCCACGACCAGCTCGATCTCGTGGTGGAGGTTGGCGGTCAATGGCGGGTAGGGGATCTCGGCGCCGCTGTCGACCACCGCGTCGGCCGGCTTGGTGAAGAAGAAGGGCGGGTCGCGCTCGTCATTGCCGAGCTCGCGCGCGTGTGCCGCGTAATTGCGCCCGACGCAGAAGATGCGACGCACGGCAAATCGCTCCCCCGAGCCGGCAATGGCGACTGAGGCGATCGCTGGCGGCGGGAGGACGAAGTCTGTCATCGGCTGGGTTCTGCCTTAGTGTGAATCTGCCTGCACATTCGGCCGATTTCGGCGAGCAGGCAAGGCACGGCGATCATGAAACCGTTGGCCCTGTTATTTTGCCGACAAGGCGACTTTCGGGCGATGTACTATTTGGCAATAATCTGACCATGGTGACGGGACTATCCTGTGCCGACCGAAATCGAACCGATGCCTGAATCCGAGCAATGACCCCCGTCAGCGATCGCGCCCGCTTTCTGATCATCGATGACCACCCGCTGTTTCGCGAGGCGCTGCATAGCGCCGTGCAGATGGCCTATCCTGACGTCGATACGGTCGAGGCGCGCTCGATCGCGGAGGCGATCGATCTCCTCGCCGATGCAAAACCGTTCGACCTGGCGCTGCTCGACTTGAGCATGCCCGACGTGCACGGCTTCGAAGGGCTGCTGCAGCTCAGGACCCGCTATCCGCGCCTGCCGGTGGTGATCGTGTCGGGCTATGAGGAGCCGAAGATCATTTCCGAGGCGCTGTCCTATGGTGCCGCGGGTTTCATCCCGAAATCGGCGAGGAAAAGCGATCTCGCCGCGGCCATCCGCTCGGTGATGGACGGCGCGGTCTATGTGCCGGAAAACTATGGCGGACAGCCGGCGGACCCCGACAGCACCGACCGCGCCGACATGGTGCAGCGGCTGGCGACGCTGACGCCGCAGCAACTGAGGGTTTTGCAGATGCTGCGCCAGGGTATGCTGAACAAGCAGATCGCCTATGAGCTGCAGGTGGGCGAGACTACGGTTAAGGCGCATGTCTCGGAGATTTTGCGCAAGCTCAATGTCTACAGCCGCACGCAGGCAGTGATCGAGGTGTCGAAGCTGGACAATACGGAGCTGTTCAGGGATCAGACTGGGTTTTGAGCGTAATTTCTAAGCCAGCAGATGCGCCAATAGCGCGCGCAGCTGTGCCGGCTTCAGCGGCTTGCGCATCAATTCGATGCCGGCGGCGCGGGCGGCTTTGGCGACGAGCTCCGAGCCATCGGCGGTGACGATCAGCGCCGGCACGGGCCGGCCCAGATAGTCGCGCACTTCGGCGATGGTGGCGGTGCCGAGATCGCCACCGTCGAGATGCTGGTCGGCGATGACGATGTCGGGCACCCAGTCGGTGTCGCCGATGAGGTCGAGCGCATCGTCGGTCGAGGTCGCGGCGCGCACCAGGCACTGCCAGCGCTCGAGCAGCGAGGTCATGGCGCTCAGCACGTCGGTGTCGTTCTCGAGCAGCAGCACCCTGGTGCCGAAC
>NZ_RZSL01000918.1:0-1660 GCF_003997355.1 Mesorhizobium sp. M1E.F.Ca.ET.041.01.1.1
GGCGGCGGCGCCATCGAAGTGATGGAGCCGGCGGCGCAGGGACGCAATGTCCGTCGCCGCGGGCTGGACTTCGGCCAAGGTGACGTGCTCCTCGAAAGCGGTCGCCTGCTCGACCCGGCAGCGCTTTCGCTTGCCGCATCCGCCAATCATCCGAACCTCGATGTGGTGCGGCAGCCGCTGGTGGCCATCATCGCCACGGGCGACGAATTGCTGCCGCCGGGCAGCGAGCTCGGCCCCGACCAGATCATCTCGTCCAACGCCTATGGCGTCATAGCCACGGCGCAGTCGGTTGGCGCGCGCGCCCTCGACCTCGGCATCGCCGCCGACCGCCATGACGCGATCGCGGCGCTGGTCAAGAAAGCCGTGGCGGCAGGCGCCGACGTCCTCGTCACCCTTGGCGGCGCCTCGGTCGGCGACCATGACCTGATCCACGACGTGCTGACCGGCGAAGGCATGAAGCTCGATTTCTGGAAGATCGCCATGCGTCCCGGCAAACCGTTGATGTTTGGCCGGCTGGGCAATATCCGCTGCATCGGCCTGCCCGGCAATCCGGTGGCAAGCCTGGTTTGCTCGCAGCTTTTCCTGAAGCCGCTTCTTGCGCGGCTCGGCGGCCGCCTCTATCGCCCGGATATTCGAACGGCGCGGCTGGGTGCCGCCATGCACGCCAACGATCTCCGGCAGGACTATGTGCGCGCAACGGTGCGCGAGGATGCCGCAACGCTGGTCGCGACGCCGTTCGGCATCCAGGATTCCTCGATGCTGAGGATGCTTGCCGACGCCAATGGCCTGATCGTGCGCGAACCCTTTGCCCCGGCAGCCGAAGCCGGCGCCGAATGCAGCGTGCTGATGCTGCGCTGAGCCGACCTCTTATTCCGCAGTCAGCGTGCGGGTCAGCGGATGATCCGGATCGGCGAGCCCGTCGACGACGTTGAAATGATGGCGATCCGGCTCGACCACCGAGTTTGTGGCGGCGCCGAGCCCGGTCCAGATGTTGGCAAGCAAGGCGCTCTGGCGCAGGAACTCGGAGCGCTCGCCGCCGCCGGCCCAGCAGGTGATACGGGTTCCGTTCATGGGCCGCAACAGCGCCGGGCTCTCGGCCGACGCTTCCTGCTCGTCGATCGCCAGCGTCGCGTTCATCTCTGTGAACATGATCGGCCGCAGGTCGTGCACGCCCGAAATCGAAACGATGTGGCGTACGCGTCGCGCCACTTCGGACCCCAGCGGAGTGGCCGTGGTCATCATCCGGCTGGCGAGATGTCCGCCGGCCGAATGTCCCGTCAGCATCAGCGGGCCATCGACCATTGCCGCCGCCTTGCCGATCGCGGCCGCGACTTCTTCCACGATGCCGCTGATCCGCGCTTCGGGGCAAAGCGTGTAGGAGGGCATGGCAACCGCAAAGGATCTGCTGATCGCGCCGTTGGCCAGGTGCGACCAGCAACTCTTGTCCGACTCCATCCAGTAGCCGCCATGAATGAACACCACGAGCCCTTTCGGCGTTGCGCGTGGAAGAAAGAGATCGAACCGGTTGCGCGGCGCTTCGCCATACACGATGTCGAGCCGTGCACGGCCCTCGGCCAGAAGCCTTTCGCGAAACGCGCGCGCCGGCGCCTGCCAGGCCGCCGGCCAGCGGTCGCCGCCAGCGATGTTCGCCCCGTTGGCA
>NZ_RZSL01000919.1:0-1654 GCF_003997355.1 Mesorhizobium sp. M1E.F.Ca.ET.041.01.1.1
GCTCAAGGCCGACGGCATCGAAACCGTCGCCGGCAATGCCGCCATCGCGGAGGTCTTTTCAGCCGCCAATCCGGAAGGCGCGAAGCGGCTGATCCTTGCCATTCCCAATGCCTTCGAGGCGGGGCAGATCGTGCTTCGGGCCCGCGCCGCCAATCCGGCGATAAACGTCATCGCCCGCGCTCATTCCGATGCCGAAGTCGAGCACCTCAAGGGCCTCGGCGCCGATACGGTGATCATGGGCGAACGCGAGATCGCGCGCGGCATCGTCGAGGTGGTGATCGGCAAGACCACCGATCCGGCCGGGCCCGCCTTCGAGGTCAGATCGCAGCCTGCTTGATCCGTATCAGGCCACGAATGCGGAACCACCGTCCTGCGCGATATCGCTGAGGTATCTTGCCGGTGGCTTGCCCAGCGCCTTCTTGAACATGGTGATGAAGGCGGTGACGGATTCGTAGCCGAGATCGCCTGACACCTGCTGCACGCTGGCACCGGAGGAGAGCTCCCTCAGCGCCACGATCAAGTGCAATTGCTGACGCCAGCGGCCGAAGGTCAGCCCTGTTTCCTTCACCACGAGGCGCGCCAGGCTGCTCTCGCTGAGCGCGACATGGTTTGCCCATTCCGCCAAAGTTCTGCGGTCGGCGGGATCGTCCGCCAGCGCTTCGGCGATCCGCCGCAGCCGCGGCTCGGCCGAGATCGGCAGGTGCAATTGCTGAACAGTCATCAGCGGCAGTTCGGCGAGCAGGACCCTTCCCAGGAAATCGCACCGCGCATCGTCCGGCGCGCAGTCCGACAGTTCGATGATGAGCTCGCGCAGCAGCGGCGAGATCGAGAGCGTGCAGCACCGGTCCGGCAGTTCGGCCGCATCCGGCTCGATGTAGACGAAGAATATCCGCGCGTTGGCCGTCGCGATGTTGCTGTGCTCCATGCCGCTTGGAATCCACACGCCGCAATGCGGCGGCACCATCCACAGGCCACTGGGAACGCGGCAGGTGACGCCGCCGCCCAGCGCGAAGACAAGTTGTCCCTTGCGATGCCAGTGCTCGCGCACCTCGGCCTTGGTCTCGGTGACGTCGACGCGCACCGCAATCGCCGGCGCGAGCACATTGTCGACGTCGAAATCGGGCCATGGCCAGCGAAGAGGTTGCCTCACGATTGACGCCTTTTAGCGATTAGATGCCATAATAGCTAAATTCTTCAAACAAGGAAGTCGATAGGCTCCGGTTTGCGCATGGCGGACAACAGTTGATCGCGTTGACGCTGCACAAACCAACGAGGAGATCGACCCATGCTCGCCTTGATCACGTCTCCCGACAGCGCCACCGGGCTGAAGCTCGCCAAGGTCGAGGACCCTCGGCCCCTCGCCAACGAGGCGCTTGTCTCGGCCCAAGCAACCTCGTTGAACCGCGGCGAACTGCGCCTGCTCGCCATCCGACCGAACGGATTCATACCCGGCCAGGACGTCGTTGGCATCGTCGAACAGGCGGCGGCCGATGGCTCCGGGCCCGCCGTGGGCACCCGGGTTGCGGCTTTGGTCGACCAGGCCGGCTGGGCCGAACGTGTCGCCGTTCCGACCGACCGGCTCGCCGTCCTGCCGGACGAAGTCAGCTTCGCCTCCGCAGCCACGCTTCCGGTTGCTGGCACGACGGCGCTGAGG